>JANPMR010000689.1:0-2772 GCA_031427055.1 Rubrivivax sp. | reverse complement strand
GGGTCGGCAGCGCCAGTTAGGCTGATCGAACTGCGGGCGTACGAGCTGCTTCGGATCTCGCCCGGCGCCGCAAGACTGCGGTCGACTGCTTAGGAGAGGGGTCGCGTTTGAGCGGCCGCCATACTATGGCCGCTGCACTTTGAGACCGGCATTGGCGCGCCGATTTCCTGACCGATCGCATGACTGGTAGTGGCCGTTAGCCGCCTTCAGCGCTCTCTCTCCAACCACTCACAAATCCCAGACTTCGTCGCCGCGTCAACCTGCCGCGTTCATGTCGTCGGCCGGCAGCGTGAGCACGAACACCCGGCCCTGCGGGGCGCCCTTGCGCGCCGCGAGATCGCCGCCCATCAGCCGCGCCAGCCGCCGCGACAGCACCAGCGCCACGCTGGCCACCGGCTGCGCCGCTGCGTCACCGACAGCAGCGCCCGCACCGTCGGACGTCGGCGGCGAGAACAACGCCGCTGGATCGCCCGGCACGATGGCGTCGTCGTGCACCTCGATGCACACCATGCCGTCGCGCTGACGGCTGGCGTGCAGCGCCACGGCGCCGGCGTCGGTGCTGGAGACGGCCTCGTGCAGCAGCTTGCGCAGCACCTGCTCGACGCGGCGCGTGTCGCCGCGCGCGTAGCCCAGGTCGTCGGCCAGCTGGAGCCCAAACGTCAGCCCCTTGCGTTCGGCGCGCGAGCGCGCGGCGCTGGCGACCTGGTTGAGCAGTTCCCAAACGTCGAAGGCATCCTTGTTGAGCGTGACCAGGCCGGCCTCGACGGCGCCGCAGTCCAGCACGTCGGCGATGGCTTCCTGCAGTGCGTCGGCCTGTTCGTGCACATGCGCCCAGTGCTTGCGCTGCGCGGCGTCGGGCGCCAATGCGCCGTGGATGACCTGCGCGCTGCGCGCCAGGATGGCCTCGGTGGGCGGGCGCAGCGACTGCCCCACCGCGGCCACGAACACGGCCTGCAGGCCTTCGGCCGCGTCGGCGCGCGCCACCGCCTGCTTGAGCTCGGCGCTGGCGGATTGCAGCGCCTGGGTCTGACGCGACACCGCCAGGCGCAGGCGTTCGGCCTCGGTCACGTCGCGCGCCACGCACAGCATGTTGCGGTCTTGTGCCGACCACTGCAGCGCCCAAGCCAGGTAGGCCACGCTGCCATCCTTGCGCCGCCAACGGTTGCGAAAAATCTGCGACGTGCCGCTGCTCAGCATCGCGGCCAGCGCCTGCTCGGTCTTGCGCTGGTCCTCGGGCACGACCTTGTCATTGGCCGGCTTGCCCAGCAGATCTTCTGCCGCCCAGCCCCAGAGCGTCGCGCCAGTGGCGCTGACGCGAGCGATGCGGCATTCGGCATCCAGAACGCACACGGCGTCGGGCGCCAGTTCGAACAGGCGCTGCGATTCGCTGTCGGCGCGCTGATGGCCGTCGACCGCGCCGACGCGTTCTTCGCGCGCGCGCTGCAGCGCGCGGGCCGTGCCGCGCAGCTGCCACAGCGCAAAGCCGACGACGCCGATGGCGGCCAGGCCCACGGCAATGGCCGCGCCCTGGGCGCGCCGCGCGCTCGATTCGGTGCGCCGCTGCAGCAGTTGGCGTTCGGCCTCGGCGTGCTGCTGCAGTTCGGACAGCACGCCGCGCAGACGCTCGTCGGCGCGTTTGCCCTCGCCGGTGGCTTCCCATTGCAGCACCGCCACCGGGCCACCGCGGTTGCGCAGATCGATGGCGCGGGCCAGCCCGTCGAAACGACGGTTGAGCAGCGCGCCCAGGGCCACCAGCCGCTCATAGCGTTCGGCACTGGCCGCGTCGGTCGAGCGCAATTCGGCCAGGCGGGCGAGGGTGCTGTCCTTGGCGCGCCCGAAGGCCTCCAGCAGGGCCGGGTCGCCGCCCAGCGCATGGCCGCGCTGCGCCGATTCGGCCTCGAGTGCGCTGGTCTGCAGCGTGGCCAGCAGGGCCAGCACGCGCTGCGTGCGCGAGAGATCGGCGCCGTCGGTGGCCAGCTGCGCCGCGCCCTGCCAGGCAAAGACGCCGATGGCGGCCAACAGCACCAGGGCCAGGACGATGGCGGCAGGGGCGACGCGGGCGGTGAGGTTCTTCACCGGCATGAGGATACTGGAGCGGGCTGGGTGGCCTGAGGGATACTCGCCGGCCTCCGCCCCGACCCCGATCCCGCCCCTTCAATGGCCGACCTCTTCGACCCCCCGCCCGCCGATCCCGCCGACGTCCTGTCCCTGGCCGATTACGCCCAGCGCGCTTACCTCGAGTACGCACTCAGCGTCGTCAAGGGCCGCGCGCTGCCCGATGTGTGCGACGGCAACAAGCCGGTGCAGCGGCGCATCCTGTATTCGATGTTTCGCATGGGGCTGGCGTTCACCGGCCCGGGCGCCGGTGGCGCACCCAAGCCGGTGAAGAGTGCGCGCGTGGTGGGCGATGTGCTGGGCCGCTACCACCCGCACGGCGACACCGCAGCCTACGACGCGCTGGTGCGCATGGCGCAGAATTTTGCGCAGCGCTACCCGCTGATCGACGGCCAGGGCAACTTTGGCAGCCGCGACGGCGACGGCGCGGCGGCCATGCGCTACACCGAAGCGCGGCTGTCGCCCATCGCGCGGCTGATGCTGGACGAGATCGACGAGGGCACGGTCGACTTCCGGCCCAACTACGACGGCAGCACCGAAGAGCCCTCGCAGTTGCCGGCACGCCTGCCCTTCGTGCTGCTCAACGGCGCCAGCGGCATCGCCGTGGGCCTGGCTACCGAGATACCCAGCCACAACCTGCGCGAGGTGGCCGCGGCT
>JANPMR010000688.1:0-9678 GCA_031427055.1 Rubrivivax sp. | reverse complement strand
GGCGCACCACGTCCAGCCCGGGGCGCATCCAGAGGTGGAAGGTGTTGGCCAGGATGATCTCGGCGCCCATCTCGAGCAGCGAGCGCGGCAGCACGCCCTTGACGGTGCCGTAGGTGCCCACGGGCATGAACACCGGCGTCTCGACGACGCCGTGCTTGAGCGTCAGTCGGCCGCGGCGTGCGTGGCCTTGTGTTTTGAGCAGGTCGAAGCGGAGCATGCGGCGATTCTCGCTGCCGGGCGCGCTGGCGACTGCAGCGCCGTTGCCGGCCGCAGCAGCTTCCCGTTTTCGGTCACTTGCTGCGTCTGCTCATGCAACAAGGAACGGGTTGCGCAGGGCGACACCGGTGCCCGCGAAATCGCTTGTATTGCGGGTCACCACTGTCAGGCTGTTGACCAACGCGATCGCCGCCATCTGCTTGTCAATCTCGTGTTCTGCGTGCGGGACACGCAGACGCCCCCAAACCTGTGCGGCCTCGGTATCGAATGCGAGGATGTTGTCGCGAAACTGATCGAGTACCTCGCCCAGCCAGGCTTCCAGCAACTTGGCTTGCAGGACATCGCGTCGGTACCTGATGAGTTCGATTCCTCGGCGCAGTTCACCGACGGAGATCACGGACAGATAGATCGCTGCACCCTGATCAGCGACTTGCCTGAAGAAGGACGTGACGCCCGGATTCGCCTTATCCCCCTTGCGTGCCTCGCTGACGACGTTGGTGTCAATCAAATACACGCGCAGGCTCGGTGGCGGCGTTCAGGCGCGCAAAGTCGGCATCGACGCCCACGTTGGGCATTGAGGCCAGCACTTCCGCAAACGTGCGAGGGCGCGGGCGAACAAGGGCCGCGGTCAGGATCGCCCGGTGTTCAGCCTCGGCACTCGTGCCGCGCTCTCCGGCTCGCTCCTTGAGCGCGCGGACGACGGCTTCATCGACCCCTCGTACCAGCAAATTGCCCACCCAGTGCTCCCGATGCAAAACTGATATCAATGATATCGCTGATCTTGAAGCAGAGCGAGAGGAGCGCGGTTTCTGCTGCGCACGCTTCGGCGTTTCAGCGCGTCAACAGCGTCGCGCCGCCGTGGCTGACGCGCAGGGCACCGCGGGCCCGTCGCCGGTGCCCGCGTGGCCGTCGATCAGGGCGGAGACGGCGGCGTCTGGCGCCCGATCTCGACGCGGCGGTTCTCGGCCGCGAGCGGATCCTTGACGACCTTGGGCGCCTTCGCGCCCATGCCTTCCACGGCCAGCAGGCCGCGGTCGACGCCACCGGTCACGAGGTAGTCGCGCACCGCCTCGGCACGGCGCAGCGAAAGCGCCGCGTTGACGGCTTCGGACCCGGTGGCGTCGGCATGGCCTTCGATGCGCACCGCCTTGGTCGAACCGCGCTTGCCCTTGAGCACCTCGGCAAAGATGTCGAGGTGCTGGCGCAGCGTGACGGGCAACTCGGCCGAGCCGAGCTTGAAGGTGGCGGCCGGCAGCGAGAAGCGCACCGCCGGTTTGAAGCCCATGCATTTGTAGCCGGCCTTTGCCAGGTCGGCACAGGCGTCTTCGGGGAACAGGCCCTCGTTGACGGCCTTGGCGTCGAGCACCGTGGTGCCGACATCGACCGCAGGCTCGGCGGCAAGCATGGCCAAGGGCGCCAAGCCCAGCGCGGCCATCACGAGCCCCTGACGCAGGGCCTTGGAAAGAACGGGTGAGGTCATCATGACGATCTCCATCGGGCTTGGAAGCAGTTGAAAGCGCGCGACCCGACCGGCAGGCCGGCATACAGCCCCGCTTGACCGAGCATCATAGCGCTGCAGGCCTGCGCCATCGCGTCAGGATCTGCGCGCCAGCTGCATCGCGTCGCCATAGCTGAAGAAGCGGTAGCGCGACTCCACCGCGTGGCGGTACAGCGCGCGCATGTGCTCGTGGCCGGCGAAGGCGCTCACCAGCATCAGCAGCGTGCTCTTGGGCAGGTGGAAGTTGGTCAGCAGCCGGTCGACGACGCGGAAGCGAAAGCCGGGCGTGATGAAGATATCGGTGTCGCCGCTGCAGGGCGCCAGCGGGCCGTCGCCCGACGCCCGCGCGGCCGACTCCAGCGCGCGCAATGTCGTCGTGCCGACGGCCACGATGCGCCCGCCGGCGGCCTGCGTAGCGGTGATGGCGGCCACCGTGTCGGCGCCGACCTCGAACCACTCGCTGTGCATGCGGTGCTCGGCGATGCGCTCCACGCGCACCGGCTGGAAGGTGCCGGCGCCGACATGCAAGGTGATGGCTGCACGGCGCACGCCGCGCGTGTCCAGCGCGGCCAGCAGCGCCGCGTCGAAGTGCAGCGCGGCCGTCGGCGCCGCCACCGCGCCGGGGCGGGCGGCAAAGATCGTCTGGTAACGCGCCTCGTCGTCGGCATCGTCAGCATGCGTGATGTAGGGCGGCAGCGGCACGTGGCCGTGTTGCGCCAGCAGCGCCAACGGGTCGGCCGGAAAGCGCAGGTGGAAGAGCGAATCTTCCGGCCCGGCACGGCCCAGCACCTCGGCGTCGAAAGCGTCTGCAAAGCGCACTGTGCTGCCCGGCCGCGGCGACTTGCTGGCACGCAGGTGTGCCAGCACCTCGAAGCCCGGCAGCACGCGCTCGACCAGCGCCTCGACCGCGCCGCCGGTGGGCTTTTCGCCCAGCAGCCGCGCCTTGATGACGCGGGTGTCGTTGAAGACCAGCAGATCGCCCGCACGCAGCAGGCCGGGCAGGTCACGGAAACGGCGGTCGGCCGGCAACTCGCCCGTGCCGTCGAGCAGGCGCGAGGCGCTGCGCTCGGCGGCCGGGTGTTGTGCGATCAGCTCGCTCGGCAGCTCGAAGTCGAAGTCGGCGAGCGTGTACTCGCGGGGGGCAGCTGGGTTCATGCGTGAGGCTTTACCGGCCTGGGATCCGAATCGTTGTCAGGGCTCAGAATTGTTCCATGTCCCCCGCCGCGACACCCGCCGTCCCCGCCAAGACCCCGGCCGACAAGCTGTCGGCGCCAGCGCGTGCGATGCGCAAGCTCGGGCTGCTGCGCGACATCGACCTTGCGCTGCACCTGCCGCTGCGCTATGAGGACGAGACGCGGCTGGCGGCCATTGGCGACCTGCGCGACGGCGACGTGGCGCAGGTGCAGGGCCGTGTGGCCGACTGCCGCGTCGAGACGCGCACGCGCCGCCAGCTCATCGTGCACCTGGCCGACGACACCGGCGAGC
Organism: Rubrivivax sp.; assembly: GCA_031427055.1. GTDB lineage: Bacteria > Pseudomonadota > Gammaproteobacteria > Burkholderiales > Burkholderiaceae_C > Rubrivivax. Next base: position 6,479 of record JANPMR010000688.1, on the reverse strand, counting down.
TGGTGCTGCGTCTGCTGAATTTCTATCCGTCGCAGCAAAAGGCGCTGGCCGTCGGGCAACTGGTGCGTGCGCGCGGCGAGGTGCGCGCCGGCTTCCTTGGCCGCGAGATGGTGCACCCCGAATTTCGGGCCGTGCAGGCCGACACGCCGCTGCCGCAGGCGCTGACGCCCGTCTACCCGACCAGCGCGCAACTGCCGCAGGCCTACCTGCGCAAAGCGGTGGCTTCGGCACTGGCGCGCGCACCGCTGTCCGAGCACCTGCCGCCCGACCTGCTGCCCGGCGGCCTGCCGCCGCTGCGCGAGGCGCTGCAACTGCTGCACCACCCACCGCCCGGCACGCCACTGGCCACGCTGGAGGACCACAGCCACCCGGCCTGGCAGCGCCTGAAGTTCGAGGAGCTGCTGGCGCAGCAGTTGTCGCAGTTGCAGGCGCAGTTGGCGCGCGCGCGGCTGGCCGCGCCGGCACTGGCCCGGCGCGAAGGCGGGCTGGCAGATCGCTTGCTGGCGGTGCTGCCCTTTGCGCTGACCGCCGCACAGCAACGCGTGGTCGCCGAGATCGGCGCCGACATCGCGCGGCCGCAGCCCATGCACCGGCTGCTGCAGGGCGACGTGGGCTCGGGCAAGACGGTGGTGGCCGCGCTGGCCGCCGCCACCGCCATCAGCGCCGGCTGGCAGTGCGCGCTGATGGCACCCACCGAGATCCTGGCCGAGCAGCACTTCCGCAAACTCATCGGCTGGCTCGAGCCGCTGGGCATCACCATCGCCTGGCTCAGCGGCAGCCGCAAGGGCAAAGGCCGCCAGAAGATGATCGAGCAGGTGGCCTCGGGCGCGGCCATGCTGGTGGTGGGCACGCATGCCGTGATCCAGCACGATGTTGCGTTTGCAAAGCTGGGGCTGGCCGTGGTCGACGAGCAGCATCGGTTTGGTGTCGCGCAGCGGCTGGCGCTGCGCGCCAAGCTCGATGCGCAGGCGCTGGCGCAGGGCCGCCCCGAGCCAGCGCAGCCCCCTCGGGGGGTGGCGCAGGCGCAGCCGCAGCCTGGGGGCCCGGGTCTGGAGCCGCACCTGCTCATGATGAGCGCCACGCCGATCCCGCGCACCTTGGCCATGAGCTACTTTGCCGACCTGGCGGTGAGCACCATCGACGAGCTGCCGCCGGGCCGCACGCCCATCGTGACCAAGGTCTTTGCCGACGGCAAGCGCGAGCAGGTCATCGCGCGCATTCGCGACGAGGTGATGCAGGGCCGCCAGGTCTATTGGGTGTGCCCGCTGATCGACGAGAGCGAACACCTCGACCTGCAGAACGCCACCGCCACCCACGCCGAGCTGAGCGCCGCCCTGCCCGGCGCGATGGTCGGCCTGCTGCACGGCCGCATGCCGGCGGCCGAGAAGGCGCACCAGATGTCGCTCTTCACTGGCGGCCAGATGACGCTGCTGGTGGCCACCACGGTGATCGAGGTGGGCGTCGACGTGCCCAACGCCAGCCTGATGGTGGTGGAGCACGCCGAGCGCTTCGGCCTGGCGCAGTTGCACCAGCTGCGCGGCCGCGTGGGGCGCGGCGCGGTGGCCAGCGTCTGCGTGCTGATCTACAGCGGGCCGCTCTCGAGCACCGGCAAGGCGCGCTTGCAGGCAATGGCCGAGACGAATGACGGTTTCGAGATCGCGCGGCGCGACCTCGAGATCCGCGGCCCGGGTGAGTTCATGGGCGCGCGCCAGAGCGGCGACGCGCTGCTGCGCTTTGCCGACTTGGCCGAAGACAAAGCGCTGCTGGAGCGCGCCCGCGCCGCGGCACCGCAGTTGCTGCGCGAGCACCCGGCCGCCGCCGAGGCGCACGTGCAGCGCTGGCTGGCGGCGAAGGCCGAATTCCTGAAAGCCTGAATGCCTGAGCGTCTGAATCCTGCCGCTGACACACGCTTGTCGCCTGGGTGTCGAACATTTGCCCACCCGCAAGCATGATTTGCGCTGAACGCGTACGCTTCGCACCCGATTTGACGCACGAGACCCGTCCATGACCCTGGCCGCCCGACTGGCCCGCATCACACCCGAACGTCTGCACGGCATGCGCCGCGGCGTCGAAAAGGAAAGCCTGCGCGCGCGGCCCAGCGGCGCGCTCGCACTCACGCCGCACCCGGCCGCACTGGGTTCGCCGCTGACACACCCGCGCATCACCACCGACTACAGCGAAAGCCAGCTCGAGCTCATCACCGGCGTGCACGCCAGCGTGCAGGCCTGCCTGGACGAGCTGACCGAAATCCACCAGTTCGTCTACCGCGAGCTGGCGGACACCCGCCACGGTGCCGGCGACGAACGCCTGTGGGTGGGCAGCATGCCCTGCGGCCTGCCGCCCGACGAGACCATCCCCATCGGCCGCTACGGCAGCAGCAACATCGGCCGCGCCAAGAGCGTCTACCGCATGGGCCTGGGCCACCGCTACGGCCGGCGCATGCAGACCATCAGCGGCATCCACTACAACTGGTCGCTGCCGGGGCTGAGCAACGACGAGTACTTCGCGCTCATCCGCAACTTCCGCCGTCATGCCTTCGTGCTGCTGACGCTGTTTGGCGCCAGCCCGGCCGTGTGCCCGAGCTTCGTGGCCGGGCGCGAGCACGGCCTCTCGCGGCTGAGCGAGAACACCCTGTACCTGCCGCACGCCACCAGCCTGCGCATGGGCCGGCTGGGCTACCAGAGCGAGGCGCAGTCGCAGTTGGCCGTCAGCTACAACGGCCTGGAGGGCTACGCGCACTCGCTGCACGGCGCCTTGACACAGCCCTACGCGGCCTACGAAAAAATCGGCATCCGCAACCTCGGCGGCGAATACAACCAGCTCGCCACCACGCTGCTGCAGATCGAAAACGAGTTCTACGGCACGATTCGCCCCAAGCGCGTGATCCACACCGGCGAGCGCCCGCTGCACGCGCTGCGCCAGCGCGGCGTCGAGTACGTCGAGGTGCGCTGCATGGACCTCGATCCCTTCGTGCCGGTGGGCATCGCGGCGCCCACCATGCGCTTCATCGACGTCTTCTTGTTGCACTGTTTGCTGCACGACAGCCCGCCCGACACACCGGATGAGATCGCCGCGTTGGGCCGCAACCAGCACCGCACGGCCGCCTTCGGTCGCGAGCCGGGCTTGAAGCTCGAACGCGATGGCGCCGAGGTGCTGCTGACCGACTGGGCTGCCGAACTGATCGATCAGTGCCGGCCGATCGCGGCGGCTCTGGACAAAGCACTGGGCGGCGACGAACACACGCAGGCGCTCGACGCCGCGCGCGCGGGCATCGCCGCGCCCGACTCGCTGCCGTCGGCACGCGCGCTGTGCACGCTGGGGCGCGACTTCGACAAGTCCTACACCGGCTTCATCCGCGCCCAGGCCGAGCAGACGCGCAACCACTTGCTTGCCCTTCCGTGGACGCCCTCGCAGCAGGCTGCGTACGAGGCGATGACGCGGCAGTCGGTTGACCGCCGCGCCGCGCTGGAGGCCGCCGACACGGTGGACTTCGAGACCTTCCGGCTGGATTACCTCGACCCGGCGCGGCTCGGGGCCTGAAGCTGGGTTGAGTTTGATCGGAGCGAAGTGCCATGTTGTCGGGTTCACTCGCGGCTGTCCGCGATGTTTGCCGCCTGATCGCTTGTTTCGGAACGGATGCAGTTGATCGTCAGGGCACGCCAAGCACCGGCTCCCGACACGTTGCCAGCGTACGAAATGTTGATCAGTCGACCACAAAGCTGCACCGCCTCCGGCTCGCTGATTCGTCGGTGAAACTGTGGTCTACTCCTGATGATGCATACAGTTACCCAGCCAACTGTCATCGACTTGTTCGCAGGTGCCGGCGGCATTGCGGAAGGGTTTCGACAGGCGGGTTTCAAATCGATTGCGGCGTCTGACATCGATCCCGACGCATGCGCGACTTTCGCGCTGAACTTTCCCGGCGCGCTTGTCGTTCATGGCGACCTGCGTTCTGACGCAGTCAAGGCGGAACTGCTGGAATCGGGCGCCCGGGCCGATGTCGTTGTCGGCGGCCCCCCGTGTCAAGCGTTCTCGCAGGTTCGCAACCATGTTCGGTTGATCGACGACCCGCGAAATGCGCTCTATAAGGAGTTTGTCGAGATCGTCAGCCGGGTGCTGCCGTCCGCGTTTCTTATGGAGAACGTGACGGGCATCGATCAAATGGGCTTTCGCGAACAGATCGTGACGGATCTCGAGTTGTCGGGTGAATACGATGTCCTGCCACAGGTCATTGATGCTGCCGATGTGGGCGTACCGCAGACGCGTCGGCGGCTCGTGTTCATTGGCGTCAGGCGCAGCCTGGGCATTGCCGCCCCACGTGTGGCACAGACCGGCATCACTCACGCCATGGCTTTGGTGCGTTCACTTCAGCGCGGACGCTTTCGTTATGAGTTGCAGGTGTCCGACGACATGTTCACATCGAGCCTCGTCGCTGCGTTGCACGACCCCGATGCGCTGACGTCGGTCACCGCGTCACAGGCCCTCTCCGATCTCATCCACTTGCCGGTCGGCAACCGGTGCGATGTGCTGGACTACGAAAGTCTGGGTGAAGCCACCTCGGCGTATCAGCGTTGCATGCGCCAGGGCAACGCGGCCAGCTTGCACAACGTGCAGGTGCCTCGGCTGCGGCAAGACACGGCCACGCGGCTGCAAGCCATCCCGCCAGGGGGTAACCATCGTGACCTGCCCGAAAGCATGATGCAGCGCAATCTGTGCGGTGAGAAGTGGGGCCCGGAGAACGGAACCGGACTTCTTTCCCGGCGCCATTTCTACGCCTATCGGCGACTTCATCCCGACATTTGGGCCTGGACCTTGAACACGAAGGCCGATTCGGTCTATCACTACAAAGCCGTACGGTCCCTGTCGGTTCGAGAATTCGCCAGATTGCATTCGTTCCCGGACAGATTCGTGTTCACCACCGACCCACGGTCTGGAGCCTTGCTTGGACGTCATGACGGCGGCGCGGCACACTCGCGCTATCGACAGGTCGGGAACGCGGTTCCACCTTTGCTTGCCAAGGCTTGTGCCGAGGCGATCAAGCGGGCGGTCTTCTCGCGCGCGGCGCAACGACAGTTGATTGCGGCCTAAGTCGACGATGGCAACTGTCCGCAGGGCCGCTGCCCAGCAAGCGGCGACACGAAGGACGGCCGCGCTCAAGGCCGGTCCGCGCATCGCTGCCCCGTTTGGCGCCGAAAACCGACAGCGATTGATCGGTCAGTTTTTGGAAACGTCGAACGAAGCACCGTGGCTTCGGGTCTATCGTCTGTTGCTGTGGACGGACATGACCACGGGATTGGCGCACTGCTACGAAAGCGACAAATGCCAGCCCGGCAAGCCCTGGCATCCGCGTTCGCTGAGGTTCCATGCGTGGTTGTCAGATGCACTCGGCACGACACCGAGAGAGGTCGCCGAAGGCATCGATTGGCTGTTCCGTCACACGGCGGACGAGTATGCGGGCTACGTGCTGCACCGGTATCAGGCGCTGCAGCGGCGTGCAGCCCAGCAGCAGGCGCCGTACGCCGACCGAGCGTTCCCCGAACCCGGCGAAGACCCCGCCATCGTCGAGATCATTCGTGAGGTCTTGGGTCCTCGATTGGGCAGCGAACCCACGCAAGACGAGTGGCGCGCGATGACGCAGCGGATCCGCCAACTCATCGCCGTCGAGAACAAACGGAAGAACTTGGTCGGCGAGGGCTTCGAGGACGTCCTGTGTGCCGTCGCGAGTGACTTCGATGCAAGCGCTGCGCTGGACGTGCGGCCGCGGTGTCTTTTGTCCACGGTGCCGGGCTTCGCTAACACGCGGGTTGGGGACAAGCCCATAAAGGTCGACTTGGCGATCACTCGGATTGCCGATCAACACCGAACCATTGTCACGGCGAAGTGGAGCATCCGAGCTGATCGCGAGCAGCAGTTTGCAGCCGAGTTCGCAAACTACGTCCGTGCCAAGTCAGACATTCGACCCTTCGACTACGTCCTGCTCACGAACGAATTCGACCCGGCCCGACTGGTGCGGGCTTGTGAGTTCTCGGCAGGGAACGCGACGATGTTCAGCCGAGTGGTTCACATCAGCCCCGCCGCCTTGCTCGCCGTCTACGGGGCGCAGCCTGAGGCGACGATGCGTCGGGTGGTCCAGTTCATCGATCAAGGAAGGCTTGTAGGCGTTGACACTTGGTTGGCCAGCCTGCTGAACTGATACCGCCGGCTGCTGCGGCTTGGCGTGCCTCAGTCTTGCGGGCCGGCACGTACCCGCCGAGCCGGCCCGCGGCGCGCAAAGTCGTCCACCAGCGCGTCCAGGATCGGCCGCGCCCGGGCGCCGATGTCATGGTTGACGATGGCCACCAGCGCCCACGGCCGGCCTTGCGGGTCGTAGGCCACGCCGGCCAGCGCGGCCACGTTGCGCAGCGTGCCGGTCTTCAGACGCGCCACGCCGGTGGCCGGGCTGCCCGTGATGCGCCGGCGCAGCGTGCCGTCCACGCCGG
>JANPMR010000687.1:0-2967 GCA_031427055.1 Rubrivivax sp. | reverse complement strand
GCTTCGTCGCGCTTCGCGTCGGCACCGTCAGGCCGGTCCTCGCCGGTGTCGCTCTCGTCCATCAGCGAGACCACCCGCACCACCGAGGGCAGGATGGCCTCATAGGCCTTGGCCGCGGCCGAGGGCAGGGGCTCTTTTTCGAGCGACGCGCGCACCGCGGCGTCGATGTCATCCTGGGTGATCACCAGCGCGGCGGGCCGCATCAACAGCGCCAGCCCCAGCACGGCCAGCATCGCCAACGCGCCGGCCAGCGCCCAGAACGGTGCCGGCCAGCCGGCAGCCCAGCGCTGCAGGCTGGCAGGCACCGCGGCTGTGGCAGCGAGCGGCGCAGCCACGGCCGGTGTGGGCGGCGTGCGGCGGGGCGATCGGCTGTAGAGCGGGGCCTTGTTCATGCGTGGGCTCACGTGCAGGGCTTGCGCGGCCACGGTATCACGTTGCTCGTGGCGTTGCAGCGCAGGGGCGACACGCAAGGGCGGCTACACGCACCCCGTCGGTCGCACTTGGGCGACCGAGACGCCGCGGTCAAACCGCCAGCCGCCGAATCCTCGTCCACACCACCGCCTTGGGCACCGTGATCGCCAGTGCAGCCAGGCACTGGCCCAGTCGCTGCGGCCGCTGCCGCAGTGCGGCGATGGCGCTCGCCAGATCGGTGCGCACGCTGTCGCCATAGGCTCGCTCTGCCTTGGCCATCGCGGCGCGCAGAAGCGGCAGCGGCGGCTGCATCATCGCCAGGTCGATGAGGTCGCGGTTGTTCACGGCGTCATCGGCCCAACGGTCTGAATGGGCCAGCAGCTTGCTGGTCGCCATGTCCAGCGCCGTCAACGTCGGCACGCCGCACACGGCGTCGTCGATGGCGGGCGGCGCGAGCGTGATGCGGGCCTGGTGCACGATCTCGACCTTGATCAGCGTGTCGTCCACCCGCACCAGGGTGCGCAGGCCGTACTGGTCGGCGCGCACGTCACGCGCCTGCATCAGGGTGTGGCCGGCACGTGCCACGGCGTTCAGGCCATCGGGGCCGGTGAGCAGCTGTCGCAAGGCGCGATAGCCCGGCAGGTGCGAGACGAGGAAGTCGATGTCCACTGATTCGCGGAACTCACCGTAACGCAGCGCAATGGCCGTGCCGCCGCCCAACAGGCAGCCGTGCGACGACAGCAGCGGCCCGTCCAGTGCCTGCAGCACGCGGGCAATGCGGCGGTGGTGATCGCGCGCGAACAAGCTCACACCAACAGCCGCCCGCCGCCCAGGGTGTGCACCAGGATGTGCAGGAGGGCCTGCTCCTGTGGCGTCATGGCTGCGGCTTGCACGTGGCGCCAATTGCGTTCGTACAGATTCAGTGCCTCGGCGGCGGTGACGCTGCTGGCGTGGCTGCGCTGCCAGGCCAGGGCCTGCAGTTGGGGATAGGCCGCCAGTTCGATGCGCTCGGGCAGCGCCGCCGCGGCGCCGCGTGGCGCCAAGTCGGGCGCGGCAACTTGGGGGTCGCGCAGGTCGAGCGCCAGTCCCAGCGCGGCGATGGTGGCCAGGTAGCTGCCCATCGAGACCGAGGGCTCGCCGCGCTCGATGCGGTGCAAGGTGACGCGCGAGAGCCCTGCTGCCTCGGCCGCCGCAGTGGCGCTGACGCGCAAGTGCTTGCGCTGTGCGCGCAGGCGCCGGCCCAGGGCTGCGGCCTGCGCGCTCCGGCCCTCTTCCTTGGGAAACGCGATTTGTTGGTTCATGATGTTGCTCATTATATTCAGAGAGCTGTAAATGACCATTATGAGAAACACAATACGTCGTTCGCAGCACGGCCCACTCTCACCGTCGCGCGTGCCAAGTGGCCGCGAAGCCAGAGCAGGCCCTTCACGCAAGCCGATGAAGCTGCGCCATCATCGCGGCATGTGGATCGATTCGCACTGCCACCTCGACGCGCCAGAGTTCGACGCCGACCGCGGCCTGGTGCTGCAGCGGGCCCGCGCTGCCGGCGTGACGCAGCTCGTGCTGCCGGCGGTGGCGGTGGCGCATTTCGAGCGCGTGCGCGCCCTCGCCCACGAGCACGGCTTGGCCTACGCGCTGGGTATCCATCCGCTGCATGTGAACGGTGCGGTCGACGAAGACCTGGATCGCCTGGCGCAAGACCTGCACCGCTGGCGCGACGATCCGCGCCTGGTGGCCGTGGGCGAGATCGGCCTCGATCACTTCGTGCCCGAGGCCGACGCCGCGCGTGATCGACAGGAGCGCTTCTACATCGCCCAGCTCAAGCTGGCGCGCGACGCCGGGTTGCCGGTGATCCTGCACGTGCGCCGCTCGGCCGATGGTCTGCTCAAGGGCCTGCGCCGGGTGGATGTTGCCGGTGGCATCGCCCACGCCTTCAACGGCAGCGATGTGCAGGCCGACATCTTTGTGGCGATGGGCTTTCGGCTCGGCTTCGGCGGCGCCATGAGCTTTGATCGGGCGCTGCAGATCCGTGCCCTGGCGCGTCGCCTGCCCGAAACGGTGCCGGTGCTCGAAACCGATGCGCCCGACATCCCGCCGCACTGGCTGTACCGCACGGCGGCCGAGCGCGCGGCCGGCGCGCAGACGGGCCGCAACGAGCCGGCCGAGCTGGCGCGTATTGCCGCTACGCTGGCCGCACTGCGTGGCTGGACGATCGAGCAGACGGCGGCCATCACCTCGGCCAACACGCGCGCCGCGCTGCCGCGTCTCGGAGCCCTGGCTTGATCGGCCGCAGCCCTTGCCGCGTGGCCGGGGCCCGCACGCCGAGTGCAAACTCGCGATCTGGCGCCTCTTGCGCCAAGCCCTCGGAGCCTGAGAGACATGTTGCGTGAAGCCGTCGAATTGCCGCCCGTCACCTTGTCCGAAGAAGACGGTGTGCGCTACCTGCACCTGGGCACGATGTGGATCCAGGGCGGCATGCGCATGCGCAAGCCGCAGGTGGTGGAGATCGACTACGTGCAGCGCATGCTGGCCAGCCTGCTGTGGCTGCCGACCGAG
>JANPMR010000686.1:0-2355 GCA_031427055.1 Rubrivivax sp. | reverse complement strand
CGCGCGGGCGGCTTGGTCTTGAGTGCGGCCACGTCGACGTTTTCTGCGCCCACCATCTCGCCAGCGGCCACCGCCACCAGGTTGGCGCCACTGTCAGCCCCTTCCTGGGCTTCCTTGCCGTACACGGCCAGCCAGCCGGCCTTGACCAGCACCTTGCCGTTGGTCTGGAAGTGGTGCGTTGTACCCCCCGCCCCGGCACCCGCGGCCACCTTGCTGATGCGCGTGGTGACCATGAACTCGGCCGACGGGTAGAACACCGCCAGAAAGCGCTTGACCACCATGTCGTAGATCTTGGCCTCGATCTCGCTCAGGCTGGTGGGGGCTTGCAGCGTGGGGATGATGGCGAAGTGGTCCGACACCTTGGTGTTGTCGAAGACCCGTTTGGTGGGCTTCACATAGCCCTCGGCCAGGCCCTTGCGGGCGTGCTGAGCCAACTCTCGCAGGGGGCCGGGCAGGTCGGCTTTGCCGATCATGGCGAAGGTTTCTTTCACCGTGGCCACGTAGTCCTCGGGCAGGGCGCGTGAATCCGTACGCGGATACGTCAGCACCTTGTGCTTTTCGTACAGCGCCTGGGCCAGCGACAGCGTGGTCTTGGCGCTGAAGCCAAAGCGCGAATTGGCCTCGCGCTGCAGCGTGGTCAGGTCGTACAGCAGCGGGCTGGCCTGGGTGCTGGGCTTGGCTTCTTCGCTCACGCTGGCCGCTTGGCCCTGACAGGCCTGGGCGATGGCTTGCGCGTCGGCGGCGGTCCACAAGCGGTCGGCGCGCAACTCGGCGTCGTCGGGGTTCCTTTTGAAGGCCGGGTCGAACCACTTGCCGTCGTACTGCCCGGCCTGCGCATCGAACGTCGCCTTGACCTCCCAGTAAGCGCGCGAGACGTGCTTGCGGATCTTTTCCTCGCGCTCGACCATGATCGACAACGTGGGCGTCTGCACGCGGCCCACGGTGGTGAGGAAGAAGCCGCCGTCGCGGCTGTTGAAGGCCGTCATGGCGCGCGTGCCGTTGATGCCGACCAGCCAGTCAGCCTCCGAGCGGCTGCGTGCCGCGTCGGCCAGGCCCTGCATCTGCGCGTCGCTGCGCAGGTGGGTGAAACCGTCGCGTATAGCCTGCGGCGTCATGCTCTGCAACCACAGCCGGCTGACCGGCTTGACGGTCGGCTTCTTCTCGGTGTTGTGCGCGTACTGCACGATCAGGCGGAAGATCAGCTCGCCCTCGCGCCCGGCGTCGCAGGCGTTGATGATGGCCGTGACGTCCTTGCGCTTGACCAGCTTGACGACCGCCAGCAGCCGGCTCTTGGCCTTGTCGATGGGTGCCAGATCGAAGTGCGGCGGCACCACCGGCAGATTGGCGAAGCTCCATTTGCCGCGCTTGACGTCGAATTCCTCGGGCGCCTTGATCTCCACCAGGTGGCCCACCGCCGAGGTGACGACGTAAAGGTCGTTCTCGAAGTGGTCGGCCAGCTTCTCGAACTTGCCCGCCACGGGGGTGAGCGCGCGCACGATGTCCTGCGCGACGCTGGGCTTTTCCGCAATGATGATCGTCTTGCTCATGGTTCCTTTTGGAGCCCGCCGCGCGACTTGCGCCGACGGGCCGTGCCTACAATCGCTGTCGTCTCGCGCGCACATGCACATGCGCGCGCCCATGATTTCAATGTACCGAATGGCCAAGACCGCGCAAGCCACCCGCCTGATTCCCGCCAAAAGCGCGCCCACCGACCACCGCCGCATTCAGGTGCGCCTGAGTGGCGTGCACGGCAAGGGCGTCTTCGCGCTGCGCCCCATTCCTGCCGGCACCCGTCTCATCGAATATACCGGCGAGATCATCCCCTGGGACGAAGCCCTGCGCCGCCACCCGCACGATGCGAGCGATCCGAACCACACGTTCTTCTTCACTGTCGACGACGGTCGGGTCGTCGACGCGGCCGTCGGCGGCAACGCGTCGCGCTGGATCAACCACGCCTGCGACCCCAACTGCGTCGCCGACCAGAGCGGCCCGCGCGTCCACATCGATGCCCTGCGCGACCTGCAGCCTGGCGAGGAACTCTTCTACGACTACGGCCTGGTCATCGACGAACGCTACACGCCCAAGCTGAAGAAGCAGTACGAATGCCGCTGCGGCAGTCCGAACTGCCGTCGCACCATGCTGGCGCCCAAACGCTAGGGCCGGCCAGGGGCGCCCATGTCCACCCCCCCGCAAGACGGCCACCACCTGCACTGGGGCGCCGAGGCGCTCTGGCAACGGCTGGAGCCGCTGTTGCCGGGCTTGAGCGTGGAAATCGTGGCGCAGGCCGATTCGACCAACACCCGTTTGCTCGAACGCGCCCGCCGCGCCAACCGCCAGCGCGACGCGCGGGCCAGC
>JANPMR010000685.1:0-1597 GCA_031427055.1 Rubrivivax sp. | reverse complement strand
GAAGGCGTGGGCGAGGACCACCAGAACCAGGAACGCCTGTCCAAGCTGCTGCGCTTTGCCAGCACCACCGCCGACGCGGGCGTGTCCTTCGCCGACTACGTGGGCCGCATGAAGGAAGGCCAGGACGCGATCTACTACGTCACCGCCGACACCCTGGCCACGGCACGCAGCAGCCCGCAGCTCGAGATCTTCCGCAAGAAGGGCATCGAGGTGCTGCTGCTGGTGGACCGCGTGGACGAGTGGATGCTGAGCCACCTGTACGAATTTGACGGCCACTCGCTGACCAGCGTGGCCAAGGGCGGCGTCGACCTGGGCGCGCTGCAGGACGAAGACGAGAAGAAGGCCGCCGAGGCCACGGCCGAGACGCTCAAGCCGCTGCTGGACCGGCTCAAAACCACACTGAAGGATCGCGCCAAGGACGTGCGCACGACGACGCGCCTGGTCGATTCACCGGCCTGCGTGGTGGTGGACGAAGGCGACATGAGCTCGCACCTGTCGCGCATGCTCAAGCAGGCCGGCCAGACCGCGCCCAAGAGCCTGCCGACGCTGGAGATCAACCCCGAGCACGCGCTCGTCAAGCGCCTGGACAGCGCCGACGGCAGCGAGCGCTTTGACGACCTGGCGCACATCCTGTTCGACCAGGCGCTGCTGGCCGAGGGCGGGCATCTGGAAGACCCCGCAGCTTACGTGCAGCGCGTGAACCGGCTGCTGGTGGGCTGACCCGCCGCGCCGGTCGACTTCGGCGCGGCTACCAGCGACTGACTCAGCGCGCTGACGTCAGCCCTGCGCGTGGGGCGCCGGGCTCGAAGAATCGGCCATTGGCGTCGTTGACGATCGCGCTGCCCACATGCACGCGGTTGGCGGCGTTGTCGACGCGCACGAGCCATTGCAGTTCGCCGAGGCCGGCCACCGGCACGGCGTGGCGCCAGCGCAGGTTGACGAGGCCGAAACCCGCGCTGCCGCCCGCCATGCCCGCCAACAACCTGCCCGCCGAGCGCTCGAGCTTCATCGGGCGCGAGCAGGAGACGCGATCACTGCTGCGCCTGATCGACGCGCATCGGCGCATCACGCTCACCGGCATCGGCGGCCCGGGCAAGACGCGGCTGGCGCTGCAGGTCGGCTCGATGGAGCTCGCGGCCGTGCCGGGGCGGTTTGCGGATGGGGTGTTCTTCGTCGACCTCGCGCCCGTGGCCGACCCGGAGCTCGTCGCGCAAACACTCGCCGCCGCCTGCGGCTTGGCGCCGGGTGATTCGCCCGCGGGCGTGTCGCGCAGCTTTGTCGAGCGCCTCGTCAGTGTGCTGTCGCCGCGCCGCGCGCTGCTGCTGATGGACAACTGCGAGCACCTGCTGGACGCCGCGGCCGACCTCGCCGACGCCTTGCTCGCGGGCTGCCCGCACCTGGTGCTGCTGGCCACCAGCCGCGAGGCGCTGGGCGTCGAAGGCGAGCAAGTGGTGCAGGTGCCCTCGCTGGCCGTGCCTGACGAGTCCGCGCCCGACGCAGTGACCGACGCGATGCGCCTGTTTGCCGACCGTGCGCACGCCGCTCAATCCAGCTTCCGTCTCGACGCGCAGACACAGCCGGCCGTGGCCGAAATCTG
>JANPMR010000684.1:0-24822 GCA_031427055.1 Rubrivivax sp. | reverse complement strand
ATCAGTCCTGCAACTGACGCAGCAGGACTTCGGCGGACTTCTCGTTCGAGCGCTGCACCGGCGCCGTGGCGGCGCGTGCCGAGCGCGCACCCAGTTCGGGGTGCATTTCGATGGAGCCGGCGGCGGCCGGTGCGGCCGACCCCAATGCGGCGTAGGCAGCAGCCAGGGCATCCTCTTCGCTGCGCGAGGTGGTCTCGGGCGGCGGCGGCGGTACGTTGTCGAGCACCGCGGCGGTGCGGTAGGCATCGCCTTCGGCCTCAGGGCCTTGGTGCTCACGGTCGAGCAGCGCCACCGCCATCTTCGAACGCAGATTGGCCAGGCCCACCGGCGACCAGTTGGTCACCAGCCCTTCGAGTTGCTCGAGTGAACGCTGAAGCACGTCCAGCGGCAGCTTGTGCAGCGCGCGCACGCCCTTCTTGGCCAGTGCCTGCTCGACGAACACCAGGTGGCGCAGGGTCTGCCGGGTTTCGGGTTGCTCGTCGAGCAAGGCCGCCAGTTGCTGCAGGATCAAGACCTGCTCGTCGCGCAGTTTGCGTTCTGCGGCTTCGATGACGCTGTTCTTGCCTGGCTTGGCAGGCTTGCCGGGCTTGGTTGGGGCGTCGCTGCGCTGCTCGAGCACGATTTCGACGCCGGCTGCCCCGCGCCGCAGTGCGACGTCGTGCTTGAAAAATGCCGCGGCAGCGTGGCGCAACGGGCTGAAAAATCGCAGGAGTGCGCTCATGGTGGAGGGGTCGAGGCCGATCACAACCCGGACTTCCGGGGTATGTCCTGACTATCGACCCAGCAGGCAGTCGACTTGAGCCGCGATTGTGACCAAAAGCATCGACCCGGCCCACCGAATCGGGGGTTCGGGGTCAGGCGATGCAGGTGCGGTTCTTGCCGCTGCGCTTGGCTTCGTAGAGCGCCTCGTCGGCACGCTCGAGCGCCGTCTCCAGCGCTTCGCCGGCTTGCCAGCCTGTGACGCCGGCAGAAAATGTCACAAAGACCTCGCGCCCATCGTGCAAGAACAGCGCCTCGCTCAGGCTGCGCTGCAGGCGCGTCAGGGTCTGCTGCGCTTCGGCGACATCGGTGCCCGGCAAGAGCACGACGAACTCCTCGCCGCCAAACCGCGCCAGGTGGTCCACCGGCCGCAGCCGCTCAAGCACACCGGCCGCCAGTGCCTTGAGCGCGACGTCGCCGGCGGCGTGTCCCAGGGTGTCGTTGAGGCGCTTGAAGTTGTCGATGTCGATCAGGCCCACGGCCAGCGCGGCGCCCGGCGTGCGCAGGGCGCGCGCGCTTTCGGTCTCGAAGGCCTGGGCCAGGCCACGGCGGTTGGCGACCTGCGTCAGGGCATCGGTCGAGACCTCTTCAGACAGGCGCAGCAGCTCGGCCTCGAGATCGCGCACGCGGGCCTCGAGTTCGCCAGCGCGGCTGCGGTCAGCCTGCAGCCGCTCGTGCGACTGCGTGACCGCCTGGTGCACCGTGCGGCTGTCCTCGAGCATGGCCTTCACGACGTCAGCCAGGCTCTCAAGCGAATCAGCCGCCTCGATGGCCTGGGCGTGACGGGCGGTGGCCAGCGTGAAGCGGCCGGTGTGGTCGCCCAGTTCACCCACCTCGACCAGCATGTCGTGGATGAGTTGCTTGAGCGCATCGCGTGCGGCCAGGCGCTCGCCCCGCACGCGCTGCTGGCGATCACGCGTCTCGGCCAGCATGGTCGCCGCGGCGCGCACGCCGCGCACGCTCAGGCCGTCTTGCGAATCGATGCCCAGGCGGGCTTTCAGGTTCTCGCACTGCCCGCGCGCCCAGCTCTCGTCCTCCGAGAGCTCGGCCAAGCCGGCGGTGAGCTCACGGCACAGCGCGCTCAGTTCCTCGATGAGATGGTGGCGGTGCGAGAACAGGCGCCGGGCGCGATCACAGACCGCCTCGACCTCGACCAGACGCGCCGGCGTGACGCCCTCGGCCGCCAAGGCATTGGCCAGCGCCCCGAGCTGACGTGCGATCTCGGCCGCGCGCGGCTCTTCGTCGCGCAGGCCGGCACGCACCGTCTGCTCAAGCTGGGCCACCACCGGCGCCCAGGAACCGCTGACCGCGGACGCGGCAGCCGGCGCCTCGATCGGCGGGTCTTCGGCGCCGGTCTCGGTGGGGTCCGAGGGCTGATCGGCTTCCCAGGCGGTCATCAGCGACTGCATGCGCTGCATCAGGCGCTGGGCGTCGCTGCGGCTGCTGTCGAGCACCCGGCGCAGGCTCTCCTTGCGACGCGCCGCCGTCCACTGGCGGCCACCGCGTTCAAGATTGCGCGCCATGCGCTCGAGCAGAGCGCCCCAGGCTTCGCCTTGCGCGCGGCCTTCGGCGGCGCCCGGCGGCGGCTGGCCCGATTCTTCGGCGTAGGCGCGCGCGTAGTTTTCAGGTGTCGGCTCAAGCTTGGATTGCGCCAGCCGGCGCAACGCGCCCTTGGCCAAGGTGGCGGGCGGCGTGCTGCCGCGGGGCGCGTCCACTAGCGGTAGGGGCGGACGCTGGCCGCGCGCACGGTGTCGCCGCCGTATTCGCTGTCAATCGCGGCGCCAATCCAGGGCGCCTTGCGCGGCAGCACGGTCTGCTCGAGCCAGCGCTGCAACTCGTCGGGCGGTACGGCGCGGCTGAACAGAAAGCCCTGCATCACGCTGCAGCCCAGCCGGTGCAGCACCTCCATCTGGCGCAAGGTCTCGACGCCCTCGGCCCCCACGCGCAGCCCCAATGATCGTGCCAGCGCGATGATGGCCGTGACCACTGCAGAGCTCTGCGGCGTGACGCCCAGGTCGCGCACGAAGCTGCGATCGATCTTGAGCTCGGAGATCGGCAGCGTCGTCAGATAGGCCAGCGACGAGTAGCCGGTGCCGAAATCGTCGATCGAGATTTCGACGCCGATTTCGTTCAGGCGGTGCAGCGACGGGATGACGTTCTGCAGGTCCTTCATCAGGGCGTCTTCGGTGATCTCGAGCTGGATCACGCGGGGCGGCACGTTCGACGAGGTGGCGCACTGGTGGATGTGCTCCACCAGGTCGCTGCGCTCGAAAAGACGGCTGGGCAGGTTGACGGCAATCGACTCGGCGAAGGCGAAGGCGGTCTGCCACAGGCTGACCTGGTGCGCGGCCTGGCGCAGTGCCCATTCGGACAAGGGCACGATGAGGCCGGTTTCTTCGGCCAGCGGGATGAAGTCGCCCGGCGGCACCAGCGCACCGCCGCGCTGCCACCGCATCAAGGCTTCGGCGCCCACCATCTTGGCTGCACGCACGTCGATCTTGGGCTGGTAATGCAGCACCAGTTCGTTGCGCTCGATGGCCTTGTGCAGCGCGGTCTCGAGCTCGAGCTTCTCGCGCCCGCGGCCGGCGAGCTGCGGGCTGTAGATGGCGGACGAATTCTTGCCCTGCGCCTTGACCGAGTACATGGCGACGTCGGCGTTGCGCAGCAGGTCGACCACCGAAGTGCCGTCGCGCGGAAAAATGGCCACGCCGACGCTGGCGGTGACAAAGCATTCTTGGCCGCTCACGAAGATGGGCTCGCGCAGCGCCTCGAGCACGCGCTGCGCCACGCGCTCGGCGTCGCGGTCGGCCGTCACCTCGGGCAGCAGGGCCACGAACTCGTCGCCGCCCAGGCGGCCCACGGCCTCGAGCGCACGGTGCGAGCGCGCGCCGGCCGTCTCGAGCGCGCCGTCAGTCACCTGGTCGCTGTGGCGCACGCAAGCGCGCAGGCGCCGGCCCACCTCCATCAGCAACTCGTCGCCGGCGCCATGGCCCAGCGTGTCGTTGATGATCTTGAAGCGGTCCAGGTCGATCAGCAGCAGCGCAAACTGGTGCTCCAAGCGGCGCGCTTGTTCGAGCGCACGCTCGGCGCGCCAGATGAGCTGGCGGCGGTTGGGCAGGCCGGTGAGCGAGTCGAAGTTGGCCAGTTGCCGGATCTTGTCTTCGGCGTGGCGGCGATCGGTCACGTCCTGCACGATGCCCGAGTAGCCCGCACTTTGGCCGTGCTCGCTGAATTCTGGCTCGGCCTCGACGTGCACGATGCGCTGGCGGCCATCGAGCAGCACGATGGGCACGTCGTTGGCCAGCACCGCGGCCTGGCGCAGGGCACCGTGCATCTGGCGCAGGAACACGCGGCGCTCGTCCTGCGGCACCATGCGCAGCAGCGCGCGCAGCGTGGCGGGGTCTTGCGGCCCCAGACCGAACACGCGCTGGGCCTCGGGCGACAGCAGCATGCCGCCGCCCGTGCGCCGCCAGTCGAAGCTGCCCATGCGGGCCAGATCCTGGGCGCGCGCCAGCTTGCTGCGGTTGCGTTCGAGCTCGTTGCGGGTGCGCGCCGAGCGCAGCAAGTAGCGCAGGCGGCCCGCCAGCAGGCTCCATTGGGTCGCCTTGACGAAGAAATCGGTGGCGCCGACCTGGTAGGCGCGGGTGATCGACGCGTCGTCGTCCAGCCCCGTCAGCATGAGCACCGGCACGTTCTCGAATCCGGGCTGCCGGCGCAGCGCCGTGCAGGTGTCAAAGCCATCCAGCCCCGGCATCATGGCGTCGAGCACGATGACATCGGGCGTCCACTCGCGCAGCGTCTCCAAGGCCATCTCGCCGCTGTCGGCCTCAGTGATCTTGAAGCCACGCTCGCGCAGCGCCAGTGCCGTGAGCAGCAGGTTGACCGGGTCGTCGTCGACGAGCAGGACCTCGGGCGCGGTCGGCAGCCCGTCGTCGGCGAAGGGGTGGCCAGGCGTCATCGTCAGGCCGCCATCAGGGCTGCAGCATCGGTGCCACGGCGCGCAGCGCCGCCTGGCCTTCGGCCAACAGGAGATCGATGTCGGCGCCCAGCGTCGCATGCTCACCGGCGCGCAGCCGGGCTTCGACGGCTGCACAGGCGGTCGCCAAGGCGAGCGCACCAACACTGGCCGACGACGACTTGAGCGTGTGGGCGATGCCCGAGACGACGGCCGGACTCGGGTTGCCGCGCTCGGCCTCGAGCTGACCCAGCATGCGCCGCAGCGAGGCGTCGTAGGTGGCCATGACGCGCACTACCACGCCGTGCTGACCCGTGGGGTCGAGCTCGCGCAGCCGCGCTACCGCAAGCGCATCGAGCGCCGGGCTTGGCAGAGGGTCGGAAGCCGATCGAGGGTCAGAAGTCATGACAGGTCCGCACCCGCCGTCGCAGCTGGCGGGCTTGCAGGATATTAAGCGCGTGCGGCCTCGGCGATCGGGTGAACATCGGGGCGTCGGGGGTCGCTGACATCGGAATCCCATGGAGCCCGGCGGTTGCTGCGGGCGCACCTCGCAGGGCCGCCCGCCCTGCGACTCGCGCGGACGATGCTCGGAACTTCGGCCGCCGGGCCCCGAACTTGAGGCCGGCGTAAGGCGCCGGCTTCGTACAATCCCGAGCATGTTTTCCCCGCCCTGCGGCCACGGTCGCTTCACTGCACGCGGTTCGGCGCACCGCGTCATGGGCCAGGTTGCCACGGGCCTGTTGCCACTGCTGGGTGCTTGCACCGAAGTCAGCACCGGCGCCTGGGTCTTTGCCTCGCTGGCATTGATGCTGGCCGCCGGCTGCGCATTTGCCTTCGGCATGCTGCTCGAGCGGCGACGCGGCGAACGCTCGCTGCGCGCGGCGCGTGCAGAGCTGCACAGCGGTCGACAGCTTGAAGCCGGCTGGAGCTGGCAGACCGACGCAGAGCACCGGCTCGTGGCCTGGCGCGGGCCGGGCTCGTCCAGCACCACCGCCTGCCCGTGGTTTGGCGACGAACCGGGCGCGCTGGACCTGCGCACACGGCTGCCACGCCAACAGGCATTCAACGCCCAGCGGGTGACGGCAGCGCGCGCCGTCGACGGCAGTGTCGGGTGGGAGATCAGCGGCGTGCCCTGCACCGACGATCTGGGCCGCTTCACCGGCTACCTCGGCAGCGCCCGGCCCACCGACGCCGACGACGCGGTGCACGCCGCGGCGCATGCGCTGGCACCCGCGCTGGCGGCCAGCGGCGCGGCCGCGGTGGTGGCCGTCGACCATGGCGACGGCTGGCGCGCCCTGCACTTCAACGATGCGGCGCAACTGCGCTGGCCCGGGCTGCGCACCGGCGCCGCGCTGGCCGGTCTGCTGGCCGACCTGCCGCCCCCTGTGCGTGCGGCTTGCGAGCAAGCGCACGCGCGCATGGTGCAAGACGTGCATGGCTGGCATGTGGCCGGCTTCGGCCCGCTGGCCGGCGGCGCGCGCGGGCTGGTGCTGGCGCAGCCCCTGCCGGGGGCTGATGCGGCTGCGGTCCAGGAAACCGAGAACTTCAGCTTCACGGCGTCGCACGACCTGCGCGCCCCGATCCGCGTCGTCGACGGCTTCACCCGCATCGTCAAGGAAGACTACGGCCACCTGCTGGACCGCGTCGGCAACGATCACCTCGACCGCGTGCTGGGTGCCGCCACGCGCATGAACCAGATGATCGACGCGCTGCTGACGCTGGCCCGGCTGTCGTCTCAGCCTCTGGCCCGCCAGCCCGTCAACCTGTCGCAGCTTGCGGGCTATGTGATCGACGACCTGCGCCGCACCGCGCCCGAGCGCGACGCGAGCATCGAGATCGAGCCCGGCCTGGGCGCCGTGGGCGACCCGACGCTGCTGCGCCTGGTGCTCGAAAATCTGTTGGGCAACGCCTGGAAGTACAGCGCCCGTGCCAGCCACACGCAAATTTCTCTGCGCCAGGTGCCCCATGGCGGGCACATCGCCTTCGTGGTGCGCGACAACGGCGCCGGCTTCGACATGCGCTCGGCAGAGCGCCTGTTCGGGCTGTTTCAGCGCCTGCACAGCGCCAGCGAATTTCCGGGCCACGGCGTCGGCCTGGCGTCGGTGCGGCGCATCGTGCGCCGACATGGCGGCGAACTCTGGGCAGAAGCTGAGCCCGGCCGGGGCGCAGCGTTCTTCTTCACGCTGCCGGGCTGACGGCAGCCCGCCGTCATGGCGGCCAGCCTCAGCCGCTTCGGGCCAGCTCTTCCACCGCCGCCAGCAGGCGCTCGGCTTGTGCCGGCAGGCTCGTCTTGTGCTCATCGGCCATGCGCTGCAAGCGGCGCCGGGCGTCGACGCGGCCCAGCGAGTGCCGGTGCATCAGCACGCCCATGGCCAGCGACACCGGATCTGCCATGTCCGGCGCGGCGGCAGCCGGCATGGGCGACGGCGCTTCACCCAGGCGCGCAAAGGCGGCTTCGACAGCGGGCACGATCTGGCCGACATCGAGCGGTTTGACCAGGTAGGCCAACGCGCCCAGCGAGCGCACCTTGGCGATGGTGGCGTCATCTGAAAACGCCGACAGGAACATGAACGGGATGCGGTAGGCGTCGCGCAGCGTCTCGGCGACATCGAAGCCACTCTTGCCTTCCATGCGGATGTCCAGCAGCGCCATTTGCGGCCGATGCTCGCGCGCCAGCAGGATGGCGTCGTCGCCGTTGTCGGCGTCGATGACTTCGTAGCCCGCCTGGGCCAGACCGTGGGTGACCGTGGCCAGCACCAGCCGGTCGTCGTCGACGACGAGGATCTTTCCCTTGCTCGGGGCGTTCGCGTTCACGGCTTGACCTTCGTGCTGTCCATTCCGGCATCCGTCTGCGCGACGGCCCACTGGGCTCAAGCGACGGATTGTCGCTGATCGGCCGGCGACTCCAGCCGCACGCTCGGGGGCCGCAGCTCGATGGTCGCCACCACGTCGTCGCCGTCCTGCCGCAGATCCAGCGTGGCGCTGCGGCGCGGCAGCAAGGCCCGCACCAGGCCCAGGCCCGATACGCCGCCGCGCACGTTGGCCAGGTCGAATGCGGCCGGCAGCGTGCCCTGGCCGGCGATCACGATGCGCACGCCCTCGCCCTGCGCCACCAGCCGGCAGCGCACGCTGCCGCCAGGGCCGTGCTTGATGGCGTTGGTGAGCAGCTCGTTGACGGTCAGCGCCACCGGAATGGATTCGGCCTCGGGCAGCAGGTGCGGCACCTCGCTATCGACCTCTACCGAAATCGGGCGCCCAAAGGTGCGCTGCACCGACTGCGCGATGGCGCGCAGCAGGCTGGCCACCGCCAGCGGGCCGCTGGCGCCGACCTGCAGGCCATAGACCTGCGCGATCGCCTGCACCTGCCCGACGGCCTCGGACAACACGTGCGCGACCTCGGGGTGGCGCACGGCGTTTTGTTGCAGCAGGCCAGCCACGCCCTGCAGGTTGTTCTTGATGCGGTGGTGCACCTCGCGCACCAGCACCTCGCGTTGCGCGATGGCGGCCTGCAGGCGCGCGCGTTCGGCGGCGCGCTGCTCGGTGACATCGCTGGCCACCAGCAGCAGCTGCGTGGCGGCCTCGTCGCCCTCGTGCAGGGCGGTGATGCGGCAGTCCCACACGCGGGGCGTGTCGCTTGCGTCAGCGGCCGCGCCCTGATCGTCGCGCCACTCGTGCTGGTGCACCGGGCTGCCGGCGTCGGTACCGGCGGCGGCGCCCAGCCAGGCACGCAACTGCGCCGCCTGCGCCGGGCCGCAGCAGTCTTCGGGCATCGCGCCCAGCGCGCCACCGAGTGGCTGACCGAAGAAGGACGCGGCCGTCTGGTTGACTTGCTGCACGCGCAGGGTGCGTGCGTCGAACAGGGCAATCGCCAGCGGCGCAGTCTCGATCACCCGCTGCAGCGAGGCCTGCGCCTGCGCGATGCTGACCTCGGCCTGGCGGCGGCGCTCGATGTCGAGCAGCGCAAAGGTCAGCTCGCGCCCGCCGGCGGCCGCCGCACGCGCGCCCGCATGCGATTGCCCGGTCAGCACGGCATTGCCGACCACCCAGAACATGCGCCCGTCGCGGCCGCGCAGCCGGCACTCGAAGGTTTCGGCCTGGCCTTCCTTCAGGCGATCCAGCCAGTCCACGCGGCGCAGCGGATGTTCGGGCTCGGGCGTGGCGACGATGCTGATGGGCTCGCCCACGAAGTCGGCCAGTTCGCCGGCAAACATGCGCCGCGCCGAGCGGTTCATCCACTCGATGCCGCGCTCTGACACCGTGACGATGCCGACCAGCACCGAGTTGAGGATCGAGCGCGTGCGCTCGGCCTGGCGTGCCATGGCCTCGCGGGCGCGCCGCCGCTCGTCGATGTCGACAAAGGAGCAGATCACGCCCGACTCCGGGTCTTCGACATCGACCGGCCGCACCGCCACCTGCACCCACGTCAGGCGGCCATCGCGCCGGCGCAGCACGCGCTCGCCGCTGAAGCGCCCGTGCTCGCGCAGCGCGTGCGTGATGCGGGCCTCGAAGGCCACGCATTCGCGCGTGTTCTCGTACAGCTCGGCGGCGTCCAGCGTGGTCAGCTCGGGCGGCGCCCAGCCGGTGAGCGTGGCCATGGCCTGGTTGGCGCGTTCGATGCGCGCGCCGCGCTGGTAGACGATGCCCACCTCGGACAGGCTGAACATCAGCTCGCGGTCGCGCAGCAATTGCTCGAGTTCGGTCTGCTGCGTCTTCAGGCGCGTGATGTCGGTGAGCACGGCCACCGCCTCGGGCTGCTCGGCCGCAGGTTCGGCGCGCCGCAGCGACAGCGAAAACCACTGCAGCGGCCCGCCACCGCTGGCCAGCGGCAGCTCGGCCTCGAAGGGCTTGCCCTGCGCCAGCGCCAGGTTGACCTCGCGCATCGCCGAGGGCGGGCCAATGCTGCGGCCGAAGACCTCTTCCAGCGACGCGCCGGCCGCGGCGCCGGGCTCGAAGCCCAGCATGCGTTCGAAGCGCCGGTTGCAGCGCACCAGCACCGGGCCGCGCAGATACGCGATGCCGGCGGTGGAACTGTCCAGGATGGTCGTCAGCTCGCGCAGCAGTTGTTCGTTGCGCCGGCGTGCGCTCTCTTGGTCGGTGATGTCCAACGTGACCACCGAGGTCGTCGTGCGGCCGCCCGCCAGCGCCGCCGGCTCCACCCGCGTGAGCAGCCAGCGCGCGCCCAGCTCGGGGTGGCGGACGGCATAGCGCACTTCGGCGCGCTCACCGCGGCGCAGTGCGCGCTGCAGGCGCTCAAACTCGGGCAGCGAATCGGCTTCGACCAGTTCGCGGCCGATGCCCAGCAGAGCGCCGGCCGATGCCGTGCGCGGCGCCTTGGCGTCGCCCCGGGCGCGCGCTGCGCGCGGCGGCGCCAGCCAGCCGCGCGCAGGGTCATAGGTGGCCACGCCCACGCTGGCGGTGTCCATGAGCATGCCCATCTCGAGCTGGGCGAGATCGCGCTCGTCCTCGGCGCTGCGGTCTTGCACCACGGCCATGACGCGCCGCTCGCCGCTGTCGGACACATGGCAGGCCAGGCGCGCCCACAGCCGTCGGCGCCGGCCCTCGGCCACGGCCAGCAGGGTCTGGCGCTCCAGCGGGCGCGAACCCGGCTGCAGCAGCGTGGACATCGCCCCGTTTTCCCAGGCCAGCAGCATCTGCAGTTCGGGCGCCGCTTCGGACAGGATCTCGGGCACGCGCTCGACCAGGCTCTCGAAGGCGGCATTGGAGCGCACGATGAGCCCCGTGTGGTCGTACACCAGCATGCCATTGCCGCTGAGCTCGAACCATTGCGCCAGCTCGTCCTCGGAGCGCTGCGCCTGCTGCCGCGCCGCGTGCTCGGTGCTCATGTCCTGCAGCAGCGTCAGCCATTGCACCTGGCCGCCCTCGGTGGGCAGCATGAGGACGTTGAAGGTCAGCCAGTGCAGACGACCAAAGGCGTCGAGCAGACGACGGCGCAGCACCAGCGGCGGCGAGCCGGCATGCAGGGCCGCGACGAGGTCGCGCCGCTGCAGGCGGTTGCCATCGCGGTCTTCCGCCGGTTGCAGATCGATCAGGTCGCGCCCGATGAGCTGCTCGCGCGGAAAGCCGGTCAGCGCCGTGAAGGCGTCGTTGACATCGAGCAGGCAGAAGCCGGCACCCTGCAGACTGGCCGGCAGGGCGCTGGCCCACAGGCCGTCACGCAAGGCGGCGGCCGAGCTGGCCCCGACCATCATCCGTCGAGCTGCTTCGCCGAGGTCAACGCGACGAGCAGCGCCCGGTTGACCTCACCGGCGCCAAGCATCAGGCGTTCGCTGCAGTCGCGGATGTCGAACACCGCCTCTTGCTCGATGGCGCGCAACAGCTCCAGGTACGGCGCGTAGGGGCCGCCATCGCCGCGCAGGGCCTGGTGCACCCGTTCGGGCAGGGGGATGTTCTGCATCAGGCCTGCGAAGGGCTGTTGCAGCAGCTTGTCGAGCAGCGAGAACACGCCGCACAGGAACATTTCGCCCCGCATCTCGGCGTCGCCCTGGGCGCGCCCGAGTTCTTCCATGAGAAGCCCGCGGCGCACCGCCGCGTGCACCAGCGGCTGCGCGAAGCCGGCTTTCGACGACGAGGCCAGCAGCAGCGCCAGCCAGCGCTTGAGGCGCGTGTGGCCCAGCAGCATCATGGCGTGACCGAAGGAGTTGACCTCGACCGACAGCCCGAAGGCCGGCGAGTTGAGGTAGCGCATGAGGCGGAAGGCCACCGTCGGGTCGCGCCGCAGCACGGCTTCGAGCTTGGCCACGGGCTCTTCGCGCTCGACGCCGTTGATGAGGTCGAGCACCACGCTGACGTCGGACGGCACGTTGATGCGCCCGCTGGCCGCCGGCATCGGATCGTCATAAGGCCAGCCCAGCACCGCCACCGCACCGCGCTGGAACGCACGCTCGACGTCGGCCGTGCTGTGGGTGCCGGCCTGCACCGTGGAGACGTTGCGTGCCACGCCCGGCGGCGGCGGCACGTCGGTGCGGCGGTCGTCGCCGGCATCGACGATCGAGTGCGCGAAACAGGCCAGCACCTCGGGCGCCAGCGTGCGCAGCGGCCGACCCTTGATGAGCAGCACGCTGCCCGCGGCACGCAGGTCCTGGATCTGCGTCGCATAGGCCGGATCGCCGGCCATGAAGGACGGGATCTCGAGCATCAGGTGCGGCGGCGGCGCCGCGGCCATCACCGAGCGCAGCAACTGCTCGCCGGCGATGTTGAGTGACACCGGCGGGTTCTTGATCGTCGGCGGCGCGGCCCGCGGCTTGGGGTCGAGCGGGCGCAAGGTGAGCGTGATGGCCTGCGGCGGGTCGCTGGCCGGCCAGACGTCCTGCAGCGCGGCCAGCAGGGCGTGCGCGTCGGGCGTGGCGTCGGGGCGCTCGGGGAAGATCGTCAGCCGGGTGGCAACCACCGCGCGCTGGCGGTCGATCATCGGGCTGTAGCCAAGGGCCACCTGGCCCAGCACGGGATGTTCTTGCATTCGGGGCGGCCTGTGCGCGCTAAGGGTCAGCGCAGATAGTCGAACAGCGTCATGCGCTGCACGATGGAGTAGGTCTTCAAAGCGGCATCGTAGCCGCTCTGCCGGTTCTGAAAATCGGATATCGCCTGCACCATGTCGAGGTCCTCGGCTTCCGAGCGCTGGCGCTGGGCGTCGAGCTTGCCCTGGCTGAGGCGCTGGCCGATGCTCTCGATGCGGCCCAGCGCCTCGCCCGCGTGGGCGCGCCAGGCGCCGAGGTTGGCGGCGGTGGCGTCGATGCCGGCCAGCCCGCTGGCCACTGTCTGCGCCACCTGGGCAGGCGTGCGTCCTGCCGTCTGCAGCTCGGCGACGATCTGGTCAAGGGTGTCGAACACCGACAAGGTGGCCCCGGGGTTGGCCGGGTCGGGTGCCTGCAGCCACGCGGCGCGGCCATCGATCGACAAGGGCGAGCTCTCGCCGCTGGCCGCCAGGGTCTGGCCGCTGGCGGCGCTGTAGGTGACGCCGCCCGGCGTGTCGAGCAGCGGCGGGCCGTCGGCGCCCTGCCCTCCAAACAGGTAGCGGCCGGCGCCGTCACCGCGGTTGGCCACGGCGCGAAGGTCGTCGCGCAGGCCCCGAATGGCGTTGGCCAGCGTCCTGCGCTCGGCATCGGTGTAGCTGCCGTTGCCGGCGCCCACCACCCGCTCGCGCACCTGTTGCAAGAGTTCGCCAGCATCGCCCAGCGCGCTCTCGGCGAGTTGCATCGCATTGCGGCTGGCGTCCAGCGCACGTTGCTGCGCATCGCTGCGGCTGATCTGCGCCAGCGCGCGCTCTGCCGCGGCGGCTGCCGCCGGGTCGTCGCTGGGCTTGGCCACGCGCTTGCCGCTGGTCAATTTTTCCTGCGACGCACTGAGCGCCTCTTGACGGCGCTGCAGGTTGGAGACCGAGGCTTCGAAGGCGGCAGCGGATGTGATGCGCATGGTGTGTCGGTGATGAAAATTCAGGCGGGATCTCGGGCGGGAACTCAGCCCCCGGCGACCTGCAGCAGGCTGTCGAACAGTGACTGCGCCACCTGCAGCACCTTGGCCGCGGCCTGGTAGCCCTGCTGGTACTGGATCAGTCGCGCGGCCTCTTCGTCGAGGTTGACGCCGGTGATGCTGGCGCGCGAGGACTCGGTCTGCGTCGCCACCGAGGCCGAGATGTCGGCCGTCGACTGCGCGCTCTGCACGCGCACGCCGATGTCGGACAAGACCTGCGCCCAGTCGTCGGTGGGGCTGCGGCCGCCCACGATGGGCCGGTCGCGCAGCGCCAGCAGCGACAGCGCGTTGCCATTGTTCGAGGCCACTGCCGAAGCCGGTGTCGGCGCGATGTTGACGATGTCGCCATTGCGCGGCACGCCGCTGAGCTGCAGCGTGAAGCCGTTGAAGTCCATCGGCGCCGTCGGCACGGCCTGGCCGGCCGTCCAGTTGCCCGTGCCGCCACCGATGGCGGCGCCGACGCCGTCCAGCAGATCCCAGCTGTAGGCGCCGCTGTCGTTGGTGAAGGTGATGCGGGTCGTGGCGCCAGGCGTGGGCAGTGGCGAGGCCGTCACCTGCAACGCTGCGGCGCCGACAGTGCCGGTGTTGGCCTGCCCGGTGGTGGCCACCAGGGGCGAGGCGGCGGCCAGGTCGCGCGGGTCGTCGAGCAGCCGCGTCATGCCGTTGGCGGCGCGCGCCACGGCTTGCAGCAAGAAGCGGTCGCCCGGCTGTGGCGGCGGCGCGCCGAAGTCGATGCGCACGCCGTCGACCACGTCGCCGCTGGCCACGTCGGTGGTGGTGCCATCGGTCAGCCGTGTCAGCCTCCAGCCGCTGGGGCTGCTGGCACTCTCACTGAGGTCGTAGTCGCTGGCCTGCAACGCGGCCGGGTCGACAACGGTCAAGGCCACGCTGCCGATCAAGTTGTTGGCGGCGTCGCGCGCGTTGGCCGCGTTGGGCAAGGCCTGGGTGGGGCCCAGCGAGAACAGCGCCGAGCCCTGAATCTGGCCCAGCGGTGGCTGCAGGCTCAGGCCGCGCTGCTGTTGATCGTTGACGGCCGCGCCCACGGCCACCGCCAGGCGGCCGACGTAGTTGCGGGCATCGACGAGGTCGTTGTTCTGAAACCTCAGCAGCCCGGCAATGGTGCCGCCGCCCAGGCCCTTCTCGTCCAGCGCGCGCCGCACGCCGCCTTCGACCAGGCCGACGGCGCTGCGCGACGGGTCCAAGGGATCTTGCAGCACCCTGAGAGGCACCGACTCGTTGCCCAGCACCAAGCGTTGCCCGCCGCCGACGAAGACGGCCACGCTGCCGTCCTCGGCCTGCAGGGTGCTGACCTTGATGTGGGTGGACAGGCGCGAGATGAGGCGATCGCGCTCGTCGAGCAGGTCGTTGGCCGGCTGCCCCAGGCCGCGCAGCGCAGCGATCTGCTGGTTGGCCACGGCAATGCTGGCGGCCAGGCCGTTGACCTCGATCACGGTCGATCCCAGCGTGGCCGTGACGGTGGCCTGCGCCACGTCCAGGGCACCACCGGCCTCGGCAAAGCGCGCCGCCATGTCGCCCGCGCGGGCCAATGCAACGCGGCGGGTGGCCAGGTCGGCGGGCTGGCTAGACAGGTCCGACAGCGCGCTCATCAGCTCGCTGGTGGCATTGCCCAGACCGCTCTCGCCCGGGCGAAAAATGGTCTCGATCTGCTTGAGCTGCTGCAGCCGCGCCGCGTCCATCGCCGACAGCGCCTTGGCCGACGCGGCCTCGCCGGTGAGAAACGCGTCGTGCGCGCGCTTGACCGTGGTCACGTCGACGCCGCGACCGAAGAAGCCCGCGCCCGTGAACTGCCCCTTGCTGGTCGTAAGGTCGGTCTGCTGGCGCGAGTAGCCAGAGACGTTGGCGTTGGCAATGTTGTGGCCGGTGGTCTGCAAGCCGGCGTAGTTGGCCGTCATGGCCTTCACGCCCAGCGACATCAGTGGTGAGGCACCCATGCTCTAGGCGCTCAGGCCAGTGAACGCTGCAGGCGCAGCGTGGTGTTGATGACGCGGGTGAGCTTGTCGGCGTAGGCCGGGTCGGTGGCGTAGCCGGCCTTCTGCAGGCCCTGGGCGAAGCTCGCCGCGCGGTCGGCCACTGTGGCCACAGCGGCCACCGCTGCGCCCGTGCCGGCCACGGCGCGTGCGCCCCCGGCGGCACCGTTGACCACGGCCTGGTAGCGCGGGCTGTCCTTCATCAGGCGCCCGTAGTCGGCAAACGACTCGGCATAGCTGCCGTAGGCGCGAAACTGGGCCATCACCTTCTGCGCCTTGCCACCGATGAACTCGGTGGTGGTGACTTCGGCCACCGGGCCCTTCCAGTGGCTGCCGGCCTTGATGCCGAAGAGGTTGAAGGACGGGCTGCCGTCGGCGTGGCGGATCTCCTTGCGGCCCCAGCCGGTCTCGTGCGCCGCCTGCGCCACCATGAAGGTGGCCGGGATACCGGTGGCGACTTCGGCGTCGCGCGCAGCGGCGCCATGCTGCTGCACGAAGCCGGCGGCGCCGGACTGAGGAATGCGGGTGGGCTGTGGCGCCACCGACAGCGGCGCGCCCGTGTTGTTAGCCGAGCCGGTGACCGGTATCGGCCCCGGCGCCAGGCCCATCTGGCGCTCGAGCTGCTTCATGATGGCGTCAGACAGGCCGCCCGCGCGCCCGCTGAGCTGGGTGGCGAACTGCGTGTCGAGCATCTCGGTCGAGACCTGGCCGCCCGGGCTGTCGAACATGCCGCTTTGCATCGTGGACGAGCGCATGGTCTTCATCAGCTCGTTCATGAACAGCGCCTCGAACTGCTTGGCCGCTTCGCGCGCCGCGCCCTTGGGATCGGCCGCCGCGCGCGTGCGCAGTGCATCGAGCGAGCGGTTGTCGATCGCCAGGCCGGCGCCAGCACCGGCAGCGGCACCCAGGGTCACGGCCGCCATCAGATCACCTCGAGCTCGGCGCGCAGGGCGCCGGCGCTCTTCATGGCTTGCAGGATGGCCAGCAGGTCCAGCGGCGTGGCGCCCAGCGCGTTGAGTGCCTTGACCACATCCGCCAGACGCGCCCCAGCGGGCATGTTGATGATCGCCCCGCCCTGCTGGGTGATGGCGATGTCTGAGCGTTCGGCCTGCACCGTCTGCCCGCCCGCCAGCGCGTTGGGCTGGCTGATCACCGGCGTGGTGCTGATGGTGACCGACAGGCTGCCGTGCGCGACAGCGCAAGCGCTGAGCGTGACCGCCTCGTTCATCACCACCGAGCCCGTGCGGGCGTTGAGCACGATGCGCGCCGCCGGCCGCGCCAGCTCGAAACTCAGGTTCTCGATGTCGGCCAAAAAGGCCACGCGCTGGTCGCTGCCAGCCGGCACCATGACGCGCACGCTGCGGCCGTCGATGGCCGAGGCGGTGCCCGCGCCCTTGGCGTTGTTGATGGCGGCGGCCACAGCGCGTGCGGTGGCGTAGTCGTTGGCCGTCAGGCCGAGCTGAAGCGAATCGCCGGCCATCAGCGGCGTCGGCACGCTGCGCTCGACGCTGGCACCGTCGGGGATGCGGCCGGCCGACAGGTGGTTGATCTGCACCTTGGAGCCGCCCGCCGCGGCGCCCGCGCCGCCAACGATGAGATTGCCCTGCGCCAGTGCGTAGACCTGGGCGTCGGCGCCCTTCAGCGGTGTGGCAATCAGCGTGCCGCCGCGCAGGCTCTTGGCATTGCCCACCGAGGACACGTTGACGTCGATGCTCTGGCCCGGTTGGGCAAACGGCGGCAGTTGCGCCGTCACCATCACGGCGGCCACGTTGCGCGGCTGCATCGACACGCCGGGTGGCAGCGTCACGCCCATCTGCTGCAGCATGGCGTTCAGGCTCTGCGTGGTGAAGGGTGTCTGCGTGGCTTGGTCGCCCGTGCCATCCAGCCCCACCACCAGGCCGTAACCCACCAAGGGGTTGCTGCGCACGCCTTGCACGGCCGCCACTTCCTTGATGCGCACCGACGCGGCGGCCGGCAGCGGCCACCACAGCGCGCTGCTGGCGGCGATGAAGCCCAGGGCCACGGTCCAGCGCAGGAGACGGTCGGGTGATTGCGTCATGTTTGCCTCACACCGGTGCGACGTTGAGGAAGACGCGCGAGATCCAGCCCACGGCCTGCGCCTCGGCCTGCTGGCCGCGGCCGCGGTGCTCGAGCCGCACATTGGCGATCTGCGCGCTGGGCACCGTGTTGCCAGTCTGGATCGAACGCGGATCGACCTGGCCCGAGAAGCGCAGCACGTCAACGTTCTGGTTGACGCCGATCTGCTTCTCGCCGGCAATCAACAAGTGCCCATTGGGCAGCACGCCGCGCACCACCACGGTGATGGTGCCGCTGAAGTCGTTGCTGCTCTCGGTGGCGCCCTTGCCGGCAAAGGTGTTGGTCGAAGTGGCCTCGGCACCGGCGCGCGCAAAGTTGTTGGCCTTGAGGCCCGGCAGTGCGGTGACGCCCGCCGACAGCGAGCCCGACTTGTCGACCGAACTCGTCGACGACTGGCTGGCGTTGACCTTCTCGATGATCTGCACCACCAGCGAGTCGCCCACATGGCGCGCACGGTGGTCTTCGAACAGCGGCCGGTAGCTTGCGGCGAGGTAGATCGAGCCCGTGGCCACGCCCGGGGGCAACGCGGCGGGCGGCGGCTCGGGCGGCGTCGTGTCGGCCACGTCGACGCGGGGCCAGATCACGCTGCAGCCGGTCAGCGCTGCCAAGGCCAACACGGGCAGTGCCAGCCGGAGGTGTCGAATCGTCGTCATGGTGTCAGTCCGCCGCGGCTTCAAAGCTGGCTCAGCCGCTGCAGCATCTGGTCGGACGACTGGATGGCCTTGGAATTGAGCTCGTAGGCGCGCTGCGTGGCGATCATCGACACCAGCTCTTCGACGACGTTGACGTTGCTGCCCTCGACAAAGCCCTGGCGCAACGTGCCGTGGCCGGAGGCGCCCGGCGCCGCCGCGTTGGGCGTGCCGGAGGCGGCAGTTTCGGCGTAGAGATTGCCGCCGCGCGGGTCGAGGCCGGCCGGGTTGATGAAGGTGGCCAGTTGCAAGGTGCCCAGCCCCTGCGGTGCGGTCTGGCCGGCGATGGTGGCGCTGACGGTGCCGTTCTCGGCGATGGTCACCGACAGCGCGGCCGCCGGCACCGTGATGCCGGGCAACACGGCGTAGCCGGCGTTGGTGACCAGCGCGCCGGCCGCATCGACCTGAAAGGCACCGTCACGCGTGTAGCCGGTGGTGCCGTCGGGCAACTGCACCTGGAAGAAGCCCTGACCCTGGATGGCGACGTCGAAGTTGTTGCCGGTCTGCGCCAGCGCACCTTGGCTGAAGTTGCGCGTGGTGGCCGCGGCGCGCACGCCCAGACCCACCTGCAGGCCGGTGGGCAATTGGCTCTGCTCCGACGTCGCCGCGCCTGCGGCGCGCAGGTTCTGGTACATCAGGTCTTCGAAGTTGACGCCCGCGCGCTTGTAGCCATTGGTGCCGACGTTGGCCAGGTTGTTGGAGATGGCGTCGAGCTTGGCCTGCTGGCCTTCCATGCCGGTCTTGGCAATCCAGAGTGAGCGGATCATGGCGTGGGTTCCTCGGTCGGGCGGTGATGCGGGCAAGGCATCTTCTGCCGAACTTGAGGGCCGCAAGCGCTGGAAAAGAGGCTGCGGCCGCCCCCATCTTTCGGGGGCTCGGCCGGGTGGCCGTTTGCCGTGCGGACTACTGCGCCAACTACTGCGCCAACTACTGCGCCGACTACTGCGCCGACTACTGCGCCGACAACAGGCGCGCGGCGCCCTGATCACGCTGCTCGGCACCCTGCAGCATCTTGAGTTGCTGCTCGAACTGGCGCGCCGCGGCGATCATGGCGATCATGGTTTCGACCGGGCTCACGTTCGATCCCTCGAGCGTGCTGCTCTGCAGGCGCGCCGTGGGTGCGGCGGGCAGGTCGGCGCCATCGGCGGCGCGGAACAGACCGTCGGTGCCACGCACGACAGCGCCCTCGGGCTCCACCAGCTTCAGGCGCCCGGCTTGTTGCGGGCGGGCACCGGCCACGGTGGTGGTGATGCTGCCGTCGCCGGCAATCTCCACCGCGGCGTTGGCGGGCACGGTGATCGGCCCGCCGTCACCCAGCACGGGCAGGCCGGTGGGCGTGACGAGTTGGCCCTCGGGGCTGACCTGCAGCGAACCGGCCCGCGTGTAGGCCTCGGTGCCATCCAGCGACTGCACGGCGAGCCAGGCGTTGCCCTGCATGGCCACGTCCAGGCTGCGCCCGGTGCTTTGCATCGGCCCGGCCCGCGTGTCGGCACCCACCGTCGACTCGAGCGCGTAGACGCGCGTGCTGGCGCCGTCGCCGCGCACCGGCACGGCGCGAAAGGCCTGCATCTCGGCGCGAAAGCCGGTGGTCGAGGCATTCGCCAGGTTGTTGGCCAGCGTGTCCTGGCGCTGCAACGTGGCCTTGGCGCCGGCCATCGACAGATAGATGAGGCGGTCCATGTCGCTGCCCGGTCAGCAAATCAGCGCAGATTGACGAGCGTCTGCAGCACCTGATCCTGCGTCTTGATGGTTTGCGCGTTGGCCTGGTAGACGCGCTGCGCGATGATCATGCTCACCAGCTCGCCCGTGAGGTCGACATTGGACTCTTCCAGCGCGCCGGCCTGCAGCACGCCCAGCGCGCCGTCGCCGGGCACACCGGTGACCGGCTCGCCCGAAGCGAAGCTGCGCGACCAGGCGTTGTCGCCGCCCGGTTGCAGGCCCTGCGGGTTGCGGAAGGTGGCCACCTCGATCTGCCCGGCCGGCCGCGACTGGCCGTTGGAGTAGCGCGCCGTGACGATGCCGTTGGGCTCGATCGAGATCGCCGTCAGCAGGCCTGCCGCAAAGCCGTCCTGGCGCACGTCGGTGACGCTGAAGGCCGAGCCGAACTGCGTGCCGGCGCCAATGTCGAACAGCAGGCCGGTGATCGGCAGCGTGTCAGCGCCCTGGGCGTTGACGGTGGCGGGCACGTCGAAGGGCACGGCCGTGGCGGGCGTGATGGGTGCGCTGCCGTCGGCGGCGAAGGTGATGGTCGTCACGGGCAAGGGCGCGCCCAGGCCGCCGGCCACGGTGTTGCCATTGGCCGTGGTGTAGACGTTCCAGGTGTCGTTGGCGGACTTCTGGAAGTAGTAGGTCAGCGCCACCTGCTGGCCCTTGGCGTCGTAGACGGTCAGCGAAGTGGCGTTGTTGTAGGTCGCGGCGTCGTTGAAGTCGATCTGCGGGCCGGCGGCCGGCAGGGTGACCGCCTGGCGTGAGTCCAGGTTCAACTCGAACGCGGTTTCGGTGGTCGGCGACGGCCTGATACCGCCAGTCGGCAACTGCAGCGACACCGCCTGGCCGGGCTGGATCACGCCTTGGGCATTGGCCGCATAGCCCATCAGCTGCTGCTGCGAGTTGTTGACGATGAAGCCGTCGCGGTCGACCTTGAACTGGCCGTTGCGCGTGTACATGACGGGGCTCTTGCCATCGGTGACCTGAAAGAAGCCGGCACCGTTGATGGCCAGATCCATCGGGTTTTCGGTGGTGCTGATGTTGCCCTGCGTGAACTGCTGCGCCACAGCCACCAGGTTGGCGCCGATGCCGATGTTGTTGGTGCCCGCGCCGCTGAGCGCGGCGGCATACATGTCCGAGAACTCGGCGCGCGCAGCCTTGGTGCCAAAGGTGTTGGCGTTGGCGATGTTGTTGCCAATCACCGCCAGATTCTTGCTGGTGGCGTTGAGGCCGGAGAGGCCTTGCTGGAAGCTCATGGGGTGATCCTTGGGTTCAGTTGAAGGCCTTGACGTCGGCGTAGGCGACGCTGCCGCTGTGGCGGGTTTCGAGCGTGAGGGTGTTGCCCGCGGTGCGGATCGCGTCGACGCGGTCGCGCATCAGCGGTGTCGTGGCCACGGCAGCGGCGCCCTGGGTCGCGGTGATGCGAAAGCGGTACGGCGCGCCGTCGGCGACATCGGCGGCGTCCCAGTCGAAGCTATGCCGGCCCGCCGACTGCGCGCCCATCTCGAGGGTCTGCACGACACGGCCCGCCGGGCTCAGGATCTCGACCTTCACACGGTCGGCGATGCCGCTGAGGTCGAAGCCGCCGCGACCCTGGCCGTCGGCAACCTGCAGGCGGTCGCCCTGCAGCGTGATGTCGCGCCCCACCAGGGCCGCGCCCGACAGAGCCTGCAGTTGCAGGAACTGTTTGTTCAGGCCATCCACGGTGCGGTTGAGCTTGTCGATGCCGCTGACGGTGTTGATCTGCGCGATCTGACTCGTCATCTGCGCGTTGTCCATCGGGTTGAGCGGATCCTGGTTCTGCATCTGCGTGACCAGCAGTTTCAAAAAGCGGTCGGCGCTGCTGGTGTCGGCGGCCGCCGACGCGGCCGTGCCGGTGGCATTGAGCGCCGTGAAGTTGCTGGCCGCGGCAGCCGTGTTGCCGCTGGGTGCGGTGATGCTCATGAGGGCTTTCGATGCGGGCCTCAGCCCTGGCCGATCTGCAGCGTCTTGAGCAGCAGCGTGCGCGCCGTGTTCATGACCTCGATGTTGTTCTGGTACGAGCGCGAGGCCGAGATCATGTTGACCATCTCCTCGACCGGGTTGACGTTGCTGTAGGTCACGTAGCCGTCGCCGTCGGCGCTGGGGTGCTTGGGGTCGTGCACGCGCCGGCCGGGCGATTGATCCTCGGTGACGGTGGAGACGCGCACGCCCGCGCTCGTGTCGCGCGCGCCGGCACTGCCCATCAAGGTGGTCTGGAACACGACCTGGCGCGCGCGGTAGGCGCTGCCGTCGGGCCCGGCCACGGTGTCGGCGTTGGCCAGGTTGGAGGCCACCACGCTGAGCCGCTGGCTCTGCGCACTGATGGCGCTGCCGGCGACGTCGAAGATGTTGAACATGCTCATCGGGTCTCTCCTGTCTCAGGCGACGGGCGTCATCCCTGGGTGTGGCTGCGCATCGACTCGAGCGTCGTGCGCACGTTGCCGTTGATGAACTGCAGCGTGGCCTGGTAGCGCACCGCGTTGTCGCTGAACGCGGCGCGCTCGCGGTCCATGTCCACCGTGTTGCTGTCCAGGTTGGTCTGGTTGGGCACGGCGTAGCGCAGCGCCAGCGCGTCGCGGCCGCCGGGGGTCATGACGTCGCGGGCGATGGACGATCCAGCGCCCGCACGGCCAGTGGCGGCGCGCAGGGCCGACGCGAAGTCGAAGTCGCGCGCCTGGTAGCCGGGCGTGTCGGCGTTGGCGATGTTGCTGGCGATGAGGCGCTGGCGTTCGGCGCGCAGCGTGAGGGCCTGGCTGTGGAAATCCAAGGCGTCGGTGAGGCGGGCAATCATGGCGGCACTCCTTGGTGTCCAGCTCGTGGCATGGGGTCAGGCTGCGGATTCTGGACAGCGACTTTGTATTCATGAGCGCGAAAAGCGGCTCGATGCGCGCCCTTTTCCGTGCCGCGCCCGCGGCTCCGCTGCTTACAGTGCAGTCCGTGATGACCTGCCCTGCCTTCGTCCGCCGTGCCCTGCTTGCCTGCTGGTGCTTGATCGCCTGCGCAGCGCTTCCGGTGCACGCGCAACTGCCGCCAGAGTCGGTGGCCCGCGCGCTGGAGCTTGCGAGCCAGGCCGCACGCGCGCTGGCGCCGGCCGGCGCACGCATCGCCGCCGAGCCGGGTGCCATCGACGCACGACTGCGGCTGGCGCCCTGCGCCCGCATCGACGTCTACCTGCCGTCCGGCGTGCCCGGCTGGGGCCGCACGCGCGTGGGCCTGCGCTGCCATCAGGGCACCGTCAGCTGGAATGTCTTTCTGCCCGTCACCGTGCAGGCCTGGGCACCGGCTGCCGTGCTCACGGCGCCGCTGCCCGCCGGCGCGCGGCTTGACGCCGCACAGCTGACGCTCGCCGAGATCGACTGGGCCGCCAGCGCGACGCCCCCGATGGCCGATGTCGCATCGCTGCAAGGCCGCGTGCTGACGCGCGCCCTGGCCGCCGGCGCCGCCCCGCATGCCGGCGATCTTCAGCCTCGGCAGTGGTTTGCCATGGGCGCCACCGTGCGCCTGGTGGCCAGCGGCGATGGATTTGCCATCAGCGCCGAGGGTCTGGCCCTGTCGCCCGGCCTGGAGGGCCAGCCGGCGCGGGTGCGCACCGAAACCGGGCGCATCCTGACGGGCCGCCCGGTGGGCGACCACCGCGTAGAGGTCAGCCTGTGACGGCGCCACGGCGTCGGACCCCCCTTGTTCGGGTGGACAAAGAGAAAAACATGCACGACGCACTAAAGTCCGGCCGCCGGCAGTCCGATAGAGCATCCATGTCGTTGGGTCAGCACCCCTGCCGTGCACCTGACAGGAGTTCATCATGAAGATCGGTCCGCTCGATTCCAAACCCGTCACCGCGCCCGCTACCGCACCCGCGGAGCGCAAAGGCCAGCCCACGGCGGTGGAGAACAAAGCCGAAGCCAGCTCCCAGGTGGATCTGTCCTCGCGGGCGTCGTTGCTGTCGGGCGTCTCGAGCGACCCCACGTTCGACGCGAGCAAGGTTGATCGCATCGCCCAAGCCATCCGCGACGGCAAGTTCCAGGTCAATCCCGAGGCCATTGCGGCCAAGCTGATCATCAACGCCCAAGAGTTGCTGGGCCGCCGGCCCAGCTGATGCGGCGCAGCGCATGGCACTTTCGCCAGACGATCGGCGCGTGATGCAGCACGCGGCCGAGCTGGAGCGTCCCCTGCAGGTCGTCGAAGAGCGGCTCGTGGCGCTCGGCGTGGCCTTGCAGCGCCAGGACATCGAGGCACTGGACCATGTCGCCGCCGAGCTGCACGACGCCCTCGCCACGGCGGTCGACCACTTCGGGCGTGCCGCGCGCGCCGGCGGCGTGCCGCCCGGCCTGCGCCAACGGCTTGCCTCCGCGGGCGGCCAGGTGGCCGCTCAGCGCGAGGCACTGGCGCGCGCCACGGCGTCTCTTGATCGCGCCATCGAGGTGCTGATTCCGCGCGCGGGCGGTGCCGGGCTCTATTCGTCGGCCGGCGAAACCACGCGCTCCAGTCTTCCGGGCAGCGGCTTGCTGGCCTGAGACCCCGCCGCGGCCGCCTGCCGCGACGCCCCGCTACTTCAACTCGGCACTCAGGCCAGACAGCGTCTGGCCAATCGCCTTGCAGTCGGCGCCCGGGGCCTCGTTTGCCAAGGCCACGTGAACCGCGGTCAAGCGGTCGCCCAGCGCTTGGAGCTTCTGACGTGCGGGCTCATCCAGTCCGCCAGCCTGCAGCGTGCGGGCGAATCGCGCCACCACTTCGTTGTACGCCGCGCCATGCAAGGAGCGACAGCTCGTGTCGGCAAGCGTCGGGCCGGAACCCGCGCTCGCAATCGGGGTCTGGCTTGCCGTCGCGCTGGCAGCCGGTGCGGATACAGGTGCGGGTGCAGGTGCAGGTGCAGGTGCAGGTGCAGGTGCCGGTGCAGGTGCAGGTGCAGGTGCAGGTGCAGGTGCAGGTGCAGGTGCAGGTGCCGGTGCCGGTGCCGGTGCCGGTGCGGGTGCGGGTGCGGGTGCGGGTGCGGGTGCGGGTGCCGGCGCGGGCGCGGGTGCCAACGTCGTGCTGCTGGACGTCTGCACCTCGCAGACTTTCACCACATTGGGTGCCGGATCAACGCCGAAGAAAGTGTTCGTGCACTGGGCGTCCCCCGCTA
>JANPMR010000683.1:0-2184 GCA_031427055.1 Rubrivivax sp. | reverse complement strand
CTGGTGGGCCGGCTGCAGAGCACGCCGCTGGACCTGAGCCGCCCGCCCTGGGAGTGCACCATCATCGAAGGGCTGGACGGTGGCCGCTTCGCGCTCTTCATCAAGATGCACCACGCGCTGATCGACGGCGTCAGCGGCATGAAGATGCTGCAGCGGGCGATGTCGCCCGACCTGGCCAAGAGCATGAAGCTGCCGCCATTCTGGAGCTCGCCGCCGCCCAGCATGGCCGCCATCAGCCGCGGTGGGCCGGCGCCCACGATGGCACAGGCCACCGCCAACGCGATGCAAGGCCTGGCCGATCAAGCCAAGTCGGTGCCGCAATTGGTGAGCGCCTTCGCCAAGATCATCAAGCGCATCGGCGCCCCCGGCGACGGCATGGCGCTGCCCTTCGACGCGCCACGCTCGGTGTTCAACGGCCGCGTGCGCGAGAAGCGGCGCTTTGCCACGCAGCGCTTCGAGCTCGAGCGCCTGCGTGCCGTGGCCACCGCGGCGCAGTGCACGATCAACGACGTGGTGCTGGCGCTGTGCGGCGGCGCGCTGCGGCGCTTTCTCTTGCAAAGCGACAAGCTGCCCGACAAATCCTTGACCGCCGGCATCCCGGTCTCGGTGCGCCCCAAGGACGACGAAGGTACAGGCAATGCCATCAGCTTCATCGTCTCGACGCTGGGCACCGACATCGAAGACGCGGCCGAGCGGCTGCAGGCCATTCGCGCCTCGGTGCTGCACGCCAAGGCGCATGTGCAAAGCCTGCCCAAGCAAGCGATGCTGCAGTACACCATGCTGCTGATGGCGCCGACCATCGTGACGCTGCTCACCGGCATCGGCGGGCGCACGCGGCCGATGTTCAACATCACCATCTCCAACGTGCCGGGGCCCGACAAGCCGCTGTACTTTCGCGGCGCCGAGCTCACGGCCATCTACCCGGTGTCGATCGTCACGCACGGCCAGGCGCTGAACATCACATGCCAGAGTTACGCAGGAGCGATGAACTTCGGCTTCACCGGTTGCCACACCTCGGTGCCCAGCCTGCAGCGGCTGGCGGTGTACGCGGCCGAGGCGATGCAAGAGCTGGAGGTGGCCTTTCTGCCCAAGCCGAAGGCGGTGCGCGCGCCGCGCAAGGCTGCCGCCGTGGCGCCGCCCAAGGCGGCGATACCGCGCAAGCGGGCTGCAGCGCAAGAACGCCCAGCCGACCCTGGCCCGAAGCCGGTGGCGGTCAAGCCCCGCAGCACCCGAAAGCGCGCGTGATGTTCACCCGCCGCGGCGCAGCCCTGATAGTGCTCGCCATCTCATCGCTTGCCGCTGCGGCCTCGCCGCCGGCGGGGCGCGTGCAGCCGCAAACTGGGCGCGTGCAGCCGCCGCCGGACCTTGCGTGCCCCCGCGATCACCTGACCTTGTATGCAGGGCGCGTGCTGCACTACAAGCGCGGACCTGGCCGCACCACGATTCGCATCGCCACCGACTGGCAGACGACCGAGACCGTGACCCTGGCGCATCCAAAGTCCGATGACCCGAGCCCCTGGTTCCTGATCGACCGCCAAGCCTTCACGTCGACCGACTGGCCGCGCATCGAGAAGCGCACCGGACACCTGCGCCCCGGCCTGCGCGTGTCGGCCTGGGTCTGCGACGATGGGCGCAATGCCACCGTCGACTGGGCGCCGCCGCGCGCACCCTGAGCGCGCGGCGCGCCTGCCGCCCTACTTGCCGAAGCGGTAGGTCGAGAAGGCCGAGTCCATGCGCGTGTCCTGCCCCGCAGTGAAGGTGTTCATGCACGCGTCGTCGGTGTAGTCCATGAAGTTGGTGATCGGGTCCTCGCCTACAAGGCCGGTGCAGGAGTCACGCCCGACCGGGCAGCCGTAGGCCGCCGACTTCTCGGCCGCGGTGTCGGCGACCAGGTCGCCGGCGCTGGCCTTGCGCGCGCAGCCGCCTTGGAAGGTGTGGTACAGGCCCATCCAGTGGCCGACCTCGTGCGTGGCGGTGTCGCCCAGGTTGTAGGGCGCTGCGGTTCCCCCGGGTAGCGACGCATAGAGAATGACAACCCCGTCGTCCTTCGGGTTCGCCGCGTAGGACGCGGGGAAGGTCGCCCAGCCCAGAAGCCCGCCGCCCATGTTGTTCGAGTAGATGTTGAGGTCGTCAGCCGAGCCCTGGCGCAGCGCGGCCTTCATCTGTGTAGCGGCGGTTGTACCG
>JANPMR010000682.1:0-6344 GCA_031427055.1 Rubrivivax sp. | reverse complement strand
TTCAACGACGCGCTCACGCGCAAGATGGCGCAGGCCTGCCTTTCGGAGCTCGAGCGCCTGGAGGTCGACGACGACGACATCCGCCACGTCACGGTGCCCGGCGCGCTCGAGATTCCGCTGGCGCTCAAGGTGATGGCCGAGTCGGGCGACTTCGACGCCCTGATTGCGCTGGGCTGCGTGATCCGCGGCGAGACCTACCACTTCGAACTGGTGGCCAACGAGAGCGGCGCTGGCGTCAGCCGCGCCATGCTTGATCACCAGATCCCGATCGCCAACGCCATCCTCACCGTCGAGAACGAAGCGCAAGCCTGGGCGCGCGCCGAAGACAAGGGCCGCGACGCCGCGCGCGTGGCGGTGGAAATGGCCAACCTGCTGGATGAGTTGACTTGAGCCAGACCTCCGCCAACAACAGCCCGGCCAGCGACAGCCCGGCCAAGGACAGCCCGGCCATTGACACGCCGCCCAAGGCGGCACCCGCCAAGCCGGCCAAGAGGCGCTCGGCGCCCAAGTCGTCGCGGCGGCGCTCGCGCGAATTTGCGCTGCAAGGCCTGTACCAATGGCTGCTGTCGCGCGAGAAGCCGGCCGAGGTGGTCGAGCACATCCGCGAGCAAGAGGGCTTTGACAAGTGCGACCTCGCGCACTTCGACCTGCTGCTGCACGGCGCCATCGAGCAAGCCGCTGCGCTCGACGCCGCGCTGGCCCGCCATGTCGACCGCAAGACCTCGCAGCTTTCGCCGGTCGAGCACGCGGTGCTCATGATTGGCGTCTTTGAGCTCGTCAACTGCGTCGAGATTCCGTACCGCGTGGCCATCAACGAGGCCGTGGAACTGGCCAAGTCTTTCGGCGGCACCGACGGCCACAAGTATGTCAACGGCGTGCTCGACCGCTGCGCCGCCGACCTGCGCCCCGACGAGGCGCGCCCGGCGCGCCGCTGATGCCGCTGCCGACCTCGACCTTGATTCGCGCTCCGCGATGATCCGCACGGCAAGCCGGCTCGAGCACATCGAGCCCTTCTATGTGATGGAGTGCGCCAAGGCGGCCAGCACAGTCGCCGCCAGCCCGGCCTGCGACCCGGCACAGGGCGGCGAGCCGATGATCTTTCTCAACATCGGCGAGCCCGACTTCACGGCCGCGCCGGCCGTCGTGCACGCTGCGCAGCGCTGCCTGACGCAAGGCAGCACGCAGTACACGCAGGCCACTGGCCTGGCCGAGTTGCGCGAGGCCATCGCAAGCTGGTACGGGCAGCGCTTCGGGCTGGACGTGGATGCGGCGCGCATCGTCGTCACCGCCGGCGCTTCGGCGGCGCTGCAGCTCATCACCTCGGCGCTCTTCGAGGCCGGCGACGAGGTGCTGATGCCCGACCCCAGCTACCCCTGCAACCGGCACTTCGTGGCCGCCGCGGGCGCACGGGCGCGGCTGCTGCCGGCGGGGCCCGAGGCACGCTACCAGCTCACCGCGGCCTCGGTGGCCGCGCACTGGGGCGCGCAGACGCGCGGCGTGCTGCTGGCGTCGCCCGGCAACCCCACCGGCACGTCGATCGCACCGGCCGAGATGGCGGCCATAGCCGACGTGGTGCGCGAGCGCGGCGGCGTCACCATCGTCGACGAGATCTACCTCGGCCTGGCCTTTGAGAGCGCCTACGAGCACAGCGCCTTGGCCCTGGGCGACGACATCATCAGCGTCAACAGCTTCAGCAAGTACTTCGGCATGACCGGCTGGCGACTGGGCTGGCTGGTGC
This sequence comes from Rubrivivax sp., assembly GCA_031427055.1. Lineage (GTDB taxonomy): Bacteria > Pseudomonadota > Gammaproteobacteria > Burkholderiales > Burkholderiaceae_C > Rubrivivax. The sequence goes on along the minus strand of JANPMR010000682.1, from coordinate 4,606 downwards.
TGCCGCCCGAGTTGGTGGCGCCAGTCGAGCGGTTGGCGCAGAACCTCTACATCTGCCCCAGCACGCTGGCGCAGCGCGCGGCGCTGGCCTGTTTCGAGCCTGCGTCGCTGGCCGAATACGAGCGCCGCCGGCACGAGTTCAAACGCCGCCGCGACTTCATCGTGCCCGCGCTGCAGGCCCTGGGCCTACCCGTGCCGGTAGTACCCGACGGCGCCTTCTACGCCTGGTTTGATTGCTCGCGTTTCAATGGCAGCAGCTGGGACTTCTGCTTCGACATGATGCAGCGCGCCCACGTGGCGCTGACGCCAGGGCGCGACTTCGGCCCGGCCACGGCCAGCCGTCACGTGCGGCTGTCGTTTGCCAGCAGCATGGATCAACTGCAGCAGGCCGTGACGCGCCTGAACCGCGAGCTCGGCCCATCGGCCGCAGTCGGGCCATAAATCGCTGGCACTCCGGCCCGCAATTCGCCGCGTCGCGCGGCGGCGGCTGCGCGTAAGCTGCGGGTCCGTGGCCTACAACTTCTTCAAACGGCGCGACCCGCGCGACGCTGCGGGCTCCGAATTTGCCGCCACCGTGGCGTCATTGCCAGATGGCGACGACGCCGCGCCCTTGACGTCTTTGGCGCCTGATTCGATCCCGTCGACCGTCGAGACCTCCAAGCCCGGATCGCCCTCGGACTTCGGCGGCGACAGCCTGCCCGCCTCGGTCGAATCCGAGACCGCGGTCGAGCAGAGCCCGACACTCCAGCACATCGGCCGTTACGCCATCAAGGGCCCGCTGGGCCAGGGCGGGCTGGGCCAGGTGTACGAAGCCTGGGACCCGCTGCTGTCGCGCACGGTGGCCGTCAAGACACTGCAGTTCGATCTCGACACGCCCTTGCGGGCGTCGCTGGACGGGCTGATCCTCAACGAGGCGCGCGCCGCCGCCGGGCTCAACCACCCGCACATCGTCACCGTGCACGACGCCGGCCTGTCGGCGCAGGGCGTGTACATCGCGATGGAGCGCCTGCACGGCCGCGACCTGCGCCGCGCCCTGGCCGAAGGCTGGCGGCCCACGCCGGGCGAAGCAGCGCTGCTGGTGCGCCGCGTGGCCGACGCGCTGGCCTACGCCCACGCGCGCGGCGTGGTGCATTGCGACATCAAGCCGGCCAACATCTTCCTGACCCGGCGCGACAAGCCCAAGGTGCTGGACTTTGGCATCGCGCGCGTGGCGCACAGCGCGGCCGTGCCTGCGCTCGAAGGCCTGGTGGCCGGCTCGCCGCACTACCTGGCACCCGAGCAATTGCAGGGCGGCAAGGTCGACGCCCGCACCGACATCCACGCGCTGGGCGTCGTCTTCTACGAGATGCTGACCGGCCGCAAGGCCTTCTTCGGCGACACGCTCGAGCAGATCACCAACGCCGTGCTCAGCAACCATCCGGCCTCTGCCCATGAGGTGCGCCCGGGCGTGCCGCCCACCTTGTCGCAGATCGCCGCCACGGCCATGGCGCGCAAGCCCGACGAACGCTACGCCAACGCTTCGTTGATGTCCGCTGAGTTGCGCCGTTGGATCGAGCGCCACACGACGGCAGCGTCGATGACGCGTGGCGCGGGCTCGAGCCCGCGCACAGCCATGCGCAGCGCGCCCGCGCAGGCGGCACGCGCCGCGCCGCCTGCAGCCCGCGCCGGCCGCATTGGGCAAGCCGCGCTGGCGGCTGCCGTCGCGCTGGCCTTGGGGGCTCTGGTGTGGTGGGGCCTGCACAGCCGCACGCCCGCGCCGGCCGCACCCGATGCGGCACCGGTCACCGCCTCGCCGGCCGCTGCGCCGTCCCCGGCGCTGCCCGAAGCCGCAGCAGCCGCCGCCGCAGCCGCAGCCGCCGCCACTGCGCCCGATGCGGCGCCGTCAGCCGCCGTCGCCGACGCGCCGGCCATCCCGACCCCGGCCACTCGGGTGGCCCCAAAGCCCGTCGCGGGCCGTCCGAAGCCACCGGCGGTGTCGGCAGCGCGCCCGGCGGCGGTACCGGCCGCTGCGCCCTTGGCCACCGGCAGCGTGCAGTTCGCCATCAGCCCCTGGGGCCAGATCGAAGTGGACGGCACGCCAGCGGGCACCACGCCACCGCTGGCGCGCTTGACCTTGTCCGAAGGCTCGCACACCATCACCGTGCGCAATGAAGACTTCCCGCCGTTCACCGTCACCGTGCAGGTGAGCGCCGACAAACCCACGACCGTGCGCCACCGCTTCGGCCAATGAAGACCGTGCCCCGCCCTGCCGCGATCACCCTGATGGCCTTGCTTGCCGTGCTGGCCCTGGTGGCGGGATGCACCGCGCCGCCGCCCGCACCGGCGCCGCGCGGTGGCCTGGCCGACCTGATGGAGCGCCCGGCCGAGCGCGCGCTGTTCGAGGGCATCCGCAGCTACGACGACGGCCAGTACGCGCAGGCCGAAGCTTCACTGCGGCGCGCCCTGGACAGCGGCCTGGCCAGCGCGCGCGACCGCGCCAGCGCGCACAAGTTGCTGGCCTTCATCACCTGCACCAGCGAGCGGCTGGCCGACTGCGAGGCCGCGTTCCAGGCCGCGCGCGTGGCCGACCCGGCCTTTGCACTCAGCCGCTCCGAGGCAGGCCACCCGCTGTGGGGGCCGGTCTACCGCCGCGTCGTGCCCCAGTAGCCCCAGTCGACCTGACGGCCCGGGCGGAGACGCAAGGCCAGCCGTCATAATCCGGCCGCCGATGTCGACCCCCTCGCCTGCCGAAGCCGCCGCCCTCTTCCGTCACACGCTGCGCGTGTACTGGGAAGACACCGACGCCGGTGGCGTGGTCTTCTACGCCAACTACCTCAAGTTCTTCGAGCGCGCCCGCACCGAATGGCTGCGCCATCTGGGCATCGCGCAGCAAGGCCTGCGCGATCGCACCGGCGCCATGTTCGTCGTCACCGACACCCGCGTGAGCTACCGCGCGCCGGCGCGGCTGGACGATGAATTGCAGGTCACCGTGGCATTGCAGCGCCATGGCACGGCGTCGATGCAGATTGCCCAGCAGGCCTGGCGGGACGACACGCTGCTGGCCGAAGGCGAGATCCGCATCGGCTGTGTCGACGCAGGAACCTTCCGGCCGCGCCGCATTCCGAGCGAGGTGACCGCCACCCTGCCGCGCGCGGCCTCGGCGGCACCACAACATGGCTCGACATGAACCAAGACCTCTCCATCACTTCGCTGATCCTGCACGCCAGCCTGGTCGTGCAACTCGTCATGGCGGGCCTGATGATCACCTCGCTGACGAGCTGGACGGTGATCTTCGGCAAGCTCTTCGGCCTGCGCAGCGTGCGCGCCCGCAACGACGAGTTCGAGCGCGAGTTCTGGTCGGGCCGCAGCCTCACCGAGATGAGCCAGGCGGTGAGCCAGAAGGCCGTGACGGCACCGCTGGAGCGCATCTTTGCCAGCGGCATGCGCGAGTTTTTGAAGCTGCGCGAGAAGCGGCTGGACTCTGGCGCGCAACTCGACGGCGCGCGCCGCGCCATGCGCGCAAGCTACCAGCGCGAGCTCGACGTGATCGAGAGCAACCTGAGCTTCCTGGCCAGCGTCGGCTCGGTCAGCCCGTATGTCGGTCTCTTCGGCACCGTGTGGGGAATCATGCATGCCTTTGTCGGCTTGTCGAACATGACGCAGGTGACGCTGGCCACGGTGGCGCCGGGCATCGCCGAGGCGTTGGTGGCCACCGCCATCGGCCTCTTCGCGGCCATCCCCGCGGTGGTGGCCTATAACCGCTTCGCGCGCGACATCGACCGCATCGCCATCCAGTTGGAGACCTTCATCGAGGAGTTCTCCAACATCCTGCAGCGCAATGCCGGCCAGGCCGGAGCGACGACCGTGATCGCGGGCCAGTCTGGGAGCCGCTGATGCCCGGCGTGATGCAGCGCGGCGGCGGCCGAGGTCGCCGTTCGATGAACGAGATCAACATGGTCCCGTTCATCGACGTGATGCTGGTGCTGCTGATCATCTTCATGGTCACCGCGCCGCTCATCACCACGGGCGTCGTCGACCTGCCCACGGTGGGCAAGAGCGCGCAGCGGCCGTCGAGCGTGATCGAGGTCATCGTCGGCAGCGACGAGAAGCTGCGCCTGCGCATCGACCAGAAAGAGCCCGAAGGCGTGGTGCTGGCGCAGCTGGCGGCGCGCGTGAAGGCGCTGCAAGGCGGCCAGGCCGATGTGCCGGTGGTCATCAGCGGCGACAAGGCGGTGCGATACGAAGTCGTGGTGCGCGTGATGGACACGCTGCAGCGCGCCGGGGTGCGCCGCGTGGGCTTGTCGGTCAAGCAAGGCGGGGCCTGAGCGGTGTCGCAGCTGGCGTTGGCGCACGACTCGCTCTTGCCGCGCGCGCCTGGCGGACAGGGCCCGGGCGCAGCCGTCTCGCTGATGGTGCACGCCGGCCTGATCGCCGCACTCACGACATCGGTTGACTGGCGCTCGCAGACGCCCGAGGTCTTCAGCGCCGAGCTGTGGGCCAGCGTGCCGCAGGCCGCAGCACCCGCGCCAGTGGAAGCGGCGCCGGCGCCGGGGGGGGGCGTGGGGGCGCCGCCCCCCCCCCCCCCCCCCCCGCCCCCGCGCGCCAAAGCGCTCGAGCGCGCCCCCCAC
>JANPMR010000681.1:0-10015 GCA_031427055.1 Rubrivivax sp. | reverse complement strand
CACGGATGGCGTTTGGGAGTACCTGCCCGATACTGTGCTCGAGCGCACCCTGGCGTCGTCCGCCAACCCGGCGGCCTGGATTGGTGAGTTGGCGGTCGAGGTGCGCAAGGCGGCCAGCCACAAGACCAGCCACGACAATTTTACGGCGCTGACGGTCTGGACGCGTCCGGCGCCGTCGTTCTGACCGACACGCACAGACGGAGGTTCGAGATGGCCAAGCAAGTCTGCATGGGAGCGATGCTGCAGTGCTCGATGGGCGCGGCGCCGAGTTCGCTGATGGTGTTGCCGTTGAACCGGGTCATGTCGAGCAACAAGCCGGCGGCCAACATCATGGATCACAAGCCCTTCATGAACATCATGCCGTTCGGGGTGTGCAAGAGCCCAGCCAACCCCATGGTCGCGGCCGCCACGGCGGCCGCCCTGGGCGTCCTCACACCCATGCCGTGCATTCCGATGACCATGGCCCCGTGGATGAGCGGCGCACCCACGGTGCTGCTGGGCAACATGCCGACGCTCAACGACAGTTCCAAACTGATGTGCAACTGGGCTGGCGTCATCGAGATCAAGTTCGCCGGGCAGGTGACGCACGTCGTGCCCTGAGCCAAGCTGGGCTGCTGCGGCTGGGCCAAACGACGAGGCCCGCCAGAGGCGGGCCCTTTTTGAGAAGACCGGCCGCCGATGCGGGCCCGGCCAGTCAGCGCATCAGGACGGCGGCGTCGCGCGGCCGATCTCGACTCGGCGGTTCTCGGGGGCGAACGGATCCTTGCTGTTCTTGGGTGCATTTGCACCCACACCCACCGGCTCGATCATGGCCGAGTCTGCGCCCAGTTGCACCAGGTACTCCTTGACGGACTCGGCGCGGCGCTGCGAGAGCTGCAGGTTGGCCTGCGCGGCACCCGAGGCGTCGGCGTGGCCTTCGACGCGCACCACTTTGCCACTGCCGCGCTTGCTCTTGAGCACTTCGGCAAAGACCTCAAGCTGGCGCTTGAGCGGATCGGGCAAATCGGCCGAACCCAGCTTGAACGACGACGCCGGCAGCGAGTAGCGCACCGCCGGCTTGAAGCCCATGCACTTGAAGCCCGCGGCTTTGAGCTCTTCGCAGGCCGCTTCCGGGAAAAGGCCTTCGGCGACTGCCTTGGCGTCGGGGACGGTCTGCCCCATGTCGATGGCGCCGTTCTGGGCGTAGAGCGGGAATGCCGCCACGGCTGCCAAGGCCAGCGCGCAACGGGCAAGGACACTTTGTGGCTTCATGGAATCACCCCTTTGAGAAAAATATAACAAGACGGCCTGATGGACACACCATGAACCGTGCGGGCCGCGACGGTTGATGCGGCAGAGGCACCAGCGTGCCGCCTCATCGCAATGTACAAAATGATACTCCTCGTGCAGCCGGACTTCCATCCCCCGAAGGGAGGGTGACTGCCGCTGGGGTGCGGCCGGGGTGACGGCCCGTTCCCGGCCGTGTATCGTTGGGCTCCACCCACGGCGCTTGGCCGCCCTGGCGGTGCCTGGCACTCGAAGCAGACCTGAGAAGCAGCGTTCCCAGATGACTTGGCACAACAAGGTAATGTGGACGGAGGGCATGTTCCTCCAGCCGCAACACTTCCAGCAGCAAGACCGGTTCCTCGGCCGCCAGCTTGACGGCCGATTCGGCGCTGCCTGCCCGTGGCCATGGGGCTTCCTGGCGTTGCAGATCGACGACGCCGCGCTTCTGCAGGGACGCATCATGGTCACCTCGGCGCGCGGCGTGCTGCCCGACGGTCTGGCGTTTTCGATCCCGAACGACGACGCCGCGCCGCCGGCCTTCGATGTGCCGACCGACGCGCGCGACCAGATCGTGGTGCTGGCGGTGCCCCAGGCGCGCCCTGGCGTCACCGAGAGCGATGTCGAGTCGTCCGATGGCTCCATGCCGCCGCGCTGGCGCGTGTCCGATCTGGACGTCGCCGACGTCCACGCGGCCAGCTTGCGCGAAGCGCCGCTGCAAATCGGCCGCCTCAACCTGCGCCTGATGCTCGAGCGCGACGTCAACGATGGCTACGTCGCGCTGGGTGTGGTGCGTGTGATCGAGCGCCGCGCCGACGGCCGCGTGCTGCTCGACACCCAGTACGTGCCGCCCATGCTGCACGCGCCGGCGCACCAGGTGCTCGACGGCTACCTGCGCGAAGTGCACGGCATGCTGCACCAGCGCGGCGAGGCCCTTGGCGGGCGCATGGCGCAGCCGGGGCGGTCGGGCACCGGCGAGATCGTCGACTTCCTGCTTCTGCAAGTCGTCAACCGGCATCAGCCGCAGTTCCAGCACCTGCAACGCCTGCCGCTGCTGCACCCCGAGCGCCTTTACGACCTGTGCCTCGGGCTGGCCGGCGAGTTGTCCACTTTCCGTGATCAGAAGCGGCCCGCACCCTACCCCGAGTACAAGCACGACGACCTGGCCAGTTGCTTTCGCGCCGTCATGGCCGACCTGCGGCAGTCGCTGTCGATGGTGCTTGAGCAGACGGCAATTCAGATCGACCTTCAAGAGCGCAAGCACGGCATCCGCGTGGCGGTCATCGCCGACGTCGAACTGCAGCGCACGGCGGTGTTCATCCTGGCTGTCAACGCGCAGATGCCTGGCGAGGCACTGCGCATGCGGTTTCCGACGCAGGTCAAGATTGGCCCGGCCGAGCGCATCCGCGATCTCGTCAACTTCCAGCTCGCGGGCGTGGTGCTGCGGCCGCTGCCGGTGGCGCCGCGGCAGATACCGTTCCATGCTGGCTTCACGTATTTCGAACTCGAGACCCGCGGCAATGACCTCTGGAAGCAACTCGAAACCTCCGGTGGCCTGGCGATGCACATCGCAGGCGACTTTCCCGGCCTGGCCATCGAGTTCTGGGCCATCCGGGGTTGACGGCAGGAGCGCAAGGCGATGAGCGACAAGGACCCGCCGAGTGATCCGTTTGCCGCCTTTGAGGCAGACCGAACCGTCATCAAACCAAGCGCTGGCCGCGGTGCCCGCGCCCCGGCGCCGCCTGCGCCGGCAGGCGCACCGGCTGCGGCGCCAGCGGCAGGCGCTGCGCCGGCGCGTCTCGCGCGGCCCACCGACGCCGTGTTGCCCGACCTGCCGGCCCACGCCAGCCTCAACCCGCTGGTGCAGGCGGCGGCGCCATTGCTCAGTGCAGCGCCGCGGCTGCGGGCGACGGTGAGACACGCCGACCCGGCGGGCCTGCGCGCCAACCTGGTCGAGTCCGTCAAGCGTTTCGAGGCCACAGCGCGTGCGCGTGGACTGCCCAATGATCAGGTCGTGGCGGCGCGCTACATCCTGTGCACCTTGCTGGACGAATCGGCGTCGAGCACGCCCTGGGGCGGCTCTGGCGCATGGTCGTCGCAAAGCCTGCTGGTGCACTTCCACAACGAAGCCTGGGGCGGCGAGAAGGTCTTCCAGCTGCTGCAACGCCTGATCGAACAGCCGACACAGCACCGCAATCTGCTTGAGCTCGTGTATGTGACGCTGACGCTGGGCTTCGAAGGCCGCTATCGCGTGGCCGACAACGGCAAGGCACAACTCGACAGCGTGCGTGAGCGGCTGGCGGGCAAGCTGCGCGAGCTGGCGGGCGCGCCCGAACCGGCGCTGTCGACGCAGTGGAAGGGCGTTGCTGCCGCACAGACCCGGATGTCCGACGGAATTCCACTGTGGGTGATCGGCGCCGGCTTGGCGGCGTTGCTGCTGGCGCTGTTTCTGGTGCTGCGACTGACGCTCAACGCACAGACCGACGCCACCTTCACCGCGCTCCAGGGGCTTGACTCGCGCGCCGCCCCTGCTGCTGCCGCGCTGCCCCCGCCAGTGGCTGCCGCGCCAGTGGCACCGCGCCTGGCCTTGCTCCTCAAGCCCGACATCGACGCTGGCGCGGTGGAAGTGCGAGACCTCGCCGATCGCTCGGTGGTCACTTTGCGCGGCGACGGCGTATTCGACGCTGGCAGTGCCGACGTCAGTGATCGTGTGCGGCCGTTGCTGCTGCGCGTCGGCGCGGCGCTCAATCAGGTTGGCGGGCCGGTGCTGATTGCCGGCCATACCGACAACCAGCCCATCCGTTCGCTTCGCTACCCGTCCAACTGGCATCTTTCACGCGACCGCGCGGTCAGCGTCAAGACCTTGCTCGGCACCGCTATCAAGCCCGACCGCCTGACGGCCCAGGGCCACGCCGACACCGAACCCGTGGCCGACAACGGCGCGCCCGACGGACGCGCGCGCAATCGCCGCGTCGAGATCACCCTGCTGGCCGCTGCGCCCAACTGACACCATGAAGCGCTTTGTCCAATGGTTGCTGAACCCGGCCGTGATTGGCACGCTGGGCATGCTCGTGCTGTCGGCGCTGCTCTGGTGGGTCGGGCCGCTGGTCTCGATCGGCTCGGTCGCACCGCTGGGGCCGTTGTGGGTGCGGCTGTTGTTGCTGGTGTTGCTGTGGCTGGTGTGGATCGGCTACCTGGCCTATGGCGCCTGGAAGCGTCGCCGCACCAACGCCGTGCTGCTGGCCGGCCTGTCCGGCGGGCCGACGGCCAGCGACAAGGAAGCGCAGGTGCTGGCGGCCCGTTTCAACGATGCCGTGCAGCGCCTGAAGGCGTCGCAGGGCAAGTCGTGGTTCGGCGGCGGCCAGCAGCTCTACGAGTTGCCCTGGTACATCTTCGTCGGCGCACCCGGCTCCGGCAAGACCACGGCGCTGATGAACGCCGGGCTGCAGTTCCTGCTCTCCGAAAGCGGCGCCAAGGCCTCGGTGCACGGCGTTGGCGGCACGCGCAATTGCGAGTGGTGGTTTACCTCCGATGCGGTGCTGATCGACACCGCGGGACGCTACGCCACGCAGGAGAGCGACAAGGACGTCGACGCGAGCGCCTGGGACAGCTTCCTCGCGCTGCTCAAGCGCACGCGGCCGCGCCAGCCGATCAACGGCGTGCTGCTCACCGTCAACATCCAGGATCTGCTGCAGCAAGGCGCCGCCGAGCGGCAAGAGCACGCCGCCAAGCTGCGCGCGCGCCTGAACGAGTTGCAAGCCAAGCTCGGCGTGCGTGCGCCGGTCTATGTGCTCATCACCAAGGCTGACCTGATCGGTGGCTTCAACGAGAGCTTCGAAGCGCTGGGCAAGGAAGACCGTGACCAGGTCTGGGGATTTACCTTCGCCGCCGATGCACCCGCTGGCGAAGACCCGCTGGCCGCTTTTGGCGCACTCTACGAGCAGTTGCAGCAGCGCCTCTTGGCCCAGTTGATCGACCGCCTGGAAGGCGAACGCGACGTGCTGCGCAGGAGCGCGATCTTCGCCTTCCCGCAAGAATTTGCCGCCCTGCAGCCGGTGCTGGGCGACTTCCTGCGCCAGGTGTGCTCGGGCGGCGGATCGCTCGAGACGGCGCCGCGTCTGCGCGGCGTGTACTTCACCAGCGGCACGCAAGAGGGCTCGCCCATCGACCGCGTGATGGGCTCGCTGGGGCGCTCTTTCGGCATCGATTCGCGGGCGTCTGCCATTGCACCGGGCCGCGGCAAGAGCTTCTTCCTGCACCGCCTGCTCAAGGACGTGGTGTTTGCCGAGCGCGGCCTGGGCGGCCGCAACCCGGTGGCCGAACGCCGCCGCCGAGCGCTGCGCATCGGCACCATGGCCACGATGGGCGTGCTGACCTTGGCGGTGGTGGTGGGCTGGGCGGTCAGCCGCTCGCGCAATCTCGACCACGCAGGGCAGGTGGCGGCCCGGCTGCCGGCGCTGCAACAGGCCGTTGACAGCCTGCCGCCGGCCACCACAGCCGACGTCTCCGTGCTGCCGCTGCCCTTGGCGCAACTGCGCGACGCGGCGCGGCTCGAGGGCTTCGACATCGAGGCGCCGCCCATGCTGCGCGCGCTGGGCCTGTACCAGGGCGACAAGCTCGACGCCGCGGCGCAGATGGCCTACCAGCGTCAGCTCGAGAAGGCGCTGGCGCCGCGCGTCGCGCGCCGGCTCGAGGAGCGCCTGCGCGCGGCCAGCAAGGACAACCTCGAGAACGCCTACGAGGCCCTCAAGTCCTACCTGATGCTGCACCAGCCCGAACAGTTCGATGCCGCAGCGCTCAAGGCCTGGATTGGCGCCGACTGGGATGCCAACCTGGCACGCATGGCGCCCGAGCAACGCAGCCAGCTCGATGCGCACCTCGACGCGATGCTCGCCCTGGGCCCGCCCCGCGCGGTGATGGCCAAGGACGAGGCCCTGGTGGCCAGCGCCCGCGAACTGCTGGCGTCGTTCCCGCTCGAGTACCGCGTCTACAGCCGCATCAAGCGCTCCTATCGCGCTGGGTCGATGCCCGACTTCACGGCCGCAGGCGCCGCCGGGCCCAGCGCGGCGCAGGTCTACGAGCGTGGCAGCGGCGAGCCGCTGACCAAGGGCATCTCGGGCCTCTTCACGCGCGACGGCTACAACCGTTTCGTGTTGCCCGCGGTGCAGAAGGCGACGCCGCTGCTGGCCGCCGAGGAATCCTGGGTTCTCGGTTTCAAGGCCGATCCGGCCCGTCTGCGCGACGCCACGATCGGCACCGCGTTGACCGACAAGGTGCGTCGCCGGTACTTCGAGGAATACATCAAGACCTGGGACGCGTACCTCGCGGATGTGCGGCTGGTCAAGATGGGCGATCCTGAGCGCGCGCTGGCGGTGTCGCAACTGCTGTCGCAGGTCGACTCGCCGCTGTCGTCCTTCTTGCGCGGCGTGGCCGAGCAGACCCGCCTGGTGGTGCCGGAAGCGGCCAAAAACCCGTTGCAGAAGGCAGCAGAGCAGGCCAAGGCCGATGCCGCGCGCATTGCCGGCGCGGCGCCCATCGACGGCGGCGCGGGCGGTCCGCTGGAGCGCATGGTCGACGACCACTTCGCGGGCATCCATCGCCTCTTCGCCGGCACGCCGCCGGCCATCGGCGAGACGCAAAAGCTGTTCGGCGAGATCTACGCCCAGCTTGCCGCGGTCGACGCCGCCAAGAAGACGCGGACTCCGCCGCCGCCGAGCGGTGGCGCCGAGAAGGTCAAGGTCGCGGCGGCGCAACAACCGCCGGCGGTGCGCGCAATGATCGAGCAGATGGCCGATGCGGCTGCCGGCCAGAGCCGCGGTGCCGAGATGCAGGGTCTGGGCGTCGAGCTCAAGCAGATCACCGACATCTGCGAGCGCTCCGTGACCGGCCGCTATCCGTTTGCTAGCGGCTCGCGCGCCGACGTGCTGCCAGAGGACTTTGGCCAGATGTTTGGTGGCGGCGGCATGCTCGATGAGTTCTTCCAGCGCCGCCTGGCGCCGCTGGTCGACACCGCCGCGCCAGTGTGGGCTTTCAGGCCGCTGGCCGACGGCAGCAAGCCAGTGGCGTCGGCCGCGTTGGTGGAGTTTCAGCGTGCACAGAAGATCCGCGAAGTGTTCTTCCGTACGGGCGGCAAGGTGCCGGCGATTCGCATCGAGATGCGCCTGACCGAGCTCGAGCCCAGCCTGAAGGAGCTCAGTCTCGACATCGACGGGCAGGTGCAGAAGCTCACCACCGGTGGGCCTTCGGTGACGATCGCCTGGCCGAGCAACCGCGTGCAGTCGATGATCCGCTTGAGCACCGCGCTGGGCGACAAAGGCCCGTTGGTGCTGACCGAAGGGCCGTGGGCGCTGTTCCGGCTATTCGAACGCTTTCAGGTCGAGCCCGGCCAGGTGCCCGAGAAGTTCAGCGTCATCATGAACCTCGACGGCAAGCGGGCGCGTCTCGAAGTCATCTCCGCCAGCGTATTCAACCCCTTCCAACTCCGCGAGATCCGGCAGTTCAAGTGCCCGGCAGCCCTCTGATGTCTCAGGCCAAGGCGCCCGGCTGGCACGGCAAGCTGCCGTCGCTGGGCGACTTCGCGTCGCGACGGCTCGACGCCACCTTTATCGAGCCCTGGGACGGCTGGCTCGCGGCCGGCCTGCTGTCGCTGCGCGAGGCGGCTCCCGAGACCTGGCTTGAGGATTACCTGGCCAGCCCGAGCTGGCGGTTTCTGCTCATGCCCGGCGTGCTGCCTGGTGCCGCTGGCGCCTGGGCCGGTGTGCTGATGCCCTCGGTTGACAAGGTGGGGCGCTACTTCCCGCTGACCTTGGTGTTGCCCTTGGGCGACGGGCCCGGCTCGTCGCAGCAGATGACCGGGCTGTGGCATTGGTTGGGCCGCCTGGACGATCTGGCGCGCGACGCGCTGTACGAGGATTGGTCAGCCGACCGGCTCGAGGAAGAACTGGGCCGCATGGCACTGCCCGATCTTTCTGCATTGCCAGCGCCTGAGCTGACCCTGCCGGCGACCTCTGGCGACGTGGTCGAGGCGGCGTCGGCCGGCGGCGCCGACGCGTGCTACCAGATTGGTGTCGAGGCCCAGCGTGCCTGGGCCGAGCGCGCGCGCGGCTGTGCCTGGTGGAATGCCCGGCCAGACGAACTGCCCGCGCGGCTGTTGCTCACCCGCGGCCTGCCCAATCCGCAGTCCATGTCGCGCCTGTTTGGCGCGGCTGCGACAATCTGACACTTCACCTCGAACTCGCCCATCTCGCCCGGTCATGACCCCCGACGCCCCTGACGACGATCGCACGGTCATCCGACCGACCGGCATGCCTGCTGCCGCCGGCTACCAGAAGACCGAGTGGGGCAACGCCCCACCGTCGCCGGCAGAGCGCACGCAGCTCGTCGCCGCGCCGCCGCCGGGCGAAGAAGACATGGGCGGCAACCTGCCGGTCGGCACCAAGCTCGGCGAGTTCGAAATTACCAAGCTGATCGGCGAGGGCGGCTTCGGCATCGTCTACCTCGCGCACGACCATTCGCTGCAGCGCCGCGTCGCGCTCAAGGAGTACATGCCCTCGTCGCTGGCCGCGCGTGGCGGCGGCAGCCAGGTGCAGGTCAAGTCGGCGCGACATCGCGAAACCTTCGAGGCCGGCCTCAAGAGCTTCATCAACGAGGCGCGCTTGCTGGCCAGTTTCGACCACCCGTCGCTGGTCAAGGTCTACCGCTTCTGGGAAGCCAACGGCACCGCCTACATGGTGATGCCGTTTCTCGAAGGCACGACGCTCAAGGACGTGCTGCGCGAAATGCGCCGCACCACCAGCCAACCGCCGGACGAAGCCTGGCTGCGCTCGGTGCTGGGGCCGCTGACCGAGGCGCTGTTGGTCATCCACTCTGAACAGTGCTACCACCGCGACATCGCGCCCGACAACGTGATGCTGCTGCCGGACAAGAACCGCTGGCTCTTGCTCGACTTCGGCGCCGCGCGCCGCGTCATCGGCGACATGACGCAGGCGCTGACGGTGATTCTCAAGCCCGGCTACGCGCCGGTGGAGCAGTACGCCGAGATTCCGGGCATGAAGCAGGGCCCGTGGACCGACGTCTACGCCCTCGCCGCGGTGGTCTACTTCGCGATTCAGGGCCGCACGCCGCCGCCTTCGGTGGGGCGCCTGCTCAACGATACCTACGTGCCGCTGGTGCAGGCGGCAGCCGGGCGCTACAGCGAGCGCTTCCTGGCCGCCATCGACCGCGGCCTGGCGGTGCGGCCTGAACAGCGCACGCAGAGCATCGGCGAGCTGCGCCAGGACCTGGGGCTGGGCGAAATCGCATTCGACCCCTATGTCACCAGGCCGCTGCCGCCGGGCATGGAGATGCCGCAGCGCAACACCGAGCCGACGATCGCATTGCCTTCGGCGTTTGCCGGCCACGTGCCGCCCACGGCGGCGATGCAGCCGATGCAGCAGCCCATGGCGCGGCCGCTCATGGCCGCATCACCTTCGGCAGGGTCCGCCCCGGCGACGGCAACGGCCGCACCGGCACCGGCCAAGAAGGGCAATGGCGCAATGATTGGCGTCGGCATCGGTGTCGTGGTGCTCGGGGCCGTCGGCTTTGGCGCGTACGCGCTGCTGTCCGCGCCGCCGGCACCCGCCCCGGTCGTTGCAGTCGTGCCCGCTCCAGCGGCTGCGCCGACGGCTGCGCCGGCACCCGCACCGGCCCCTGCGCCGCCGCCGACTCCGGTGGTCACCGCGGGGCCGCTGGATGTCGGGCGCGAGTTTGATCG
>JANPMR010000680.1:0-1784 GCA_031427055.1 Rubrivivax sp. | reverse complement strand
GTGCGTCAGCACCAGATAGAAGGCGCCGGGCGGCGCCGCCTTCACCTCGGCCTGCACTGGCTCGACGCACAGACGTTCGATGTGCGGCGCAGGGATGCCGGGCGGGAATTGGTCGTCGCGTTCGTCGATCCACTGCACGCGACAGGCGATGCCGGCCAGCAAAGCGGCGATGGCGCGGCCGACATGGCCTGCGCCGTAGAGCTGCAGATGGAAGCGCGGCGCTGGCGCCGGCCAGGCCGCGGGGTCGGCCGCGGCCAGCGGCGTGTAGCGCAGGTCCAGCGCGCCGCCGCAGCATTGCCCCAGGCTGGGGCCCAGCGCCACGTGGCGCTCAGCGCTTCCGCCGTCGTTGCCAGCGCTGGCCAGCAACGCACGCGCCTGTGCAATGGCCTGCAGCTCGAGGTGGCCGCCGCCGATCGTGCCCAGCACCGCGTCGGCCGCCACCAGCATGCGCGTGCCGGCCTCGCGCGGCACCGAGCCTGCCGTGCGCACCACCTCGATGACCACCGCCGGCCGGCCATTCGCCTGCCAGCGGCGGGCGCACGACGGCAGGTCGGCGGTCACAGGGCGGCCTGGACGGCGGTGATCGCCCGCAGGATCGCTTCGGCCGTGGCCGGCGCCTGCAGCGGCGGGTCCACACGGTGCCCGCCCACCGCCGAGATGGCGTCGCGGATGGCGAAGAACACCGAGAAGGGCAGCAGCAGCGGCGGCTCGCCGGTGGCCTTGCTGCGGTGGATGGTGCCCTGCACATTGGGGCGCCCGAACAGGCGCGTGTTGAACTCGGTGGGGCAGTCGTTGGCGGTGGGGATCTTGTAGGTGCTGGGCGCGTGGGTGCTCAGCAAGCCGGCGCGCGGCGAGCCATCGGCCGGGTGCCACACCAGCTCTTCCATCGTCAGCCAGCCCATGCCCTGGATGAAGGCGCCCTCGACCTGGCCGATGTCGATGGCCGGGTTGAGCGAGCGGCCGGCGTCGTGCAACAGGTCGGCGCGCAACAGGCGGCTCTCGCCGGTGAGCGTGTCGACGACGACTTCGCTGACCGCGGCGCCATAGGCAAAGTAGTAGAACGGGCTGCCCTGCATGGTTTGGCGGTCCCAGCTCAGGCCGGGGGTGGCGTAGAAACCGTCGCTCCACAACTGCACGCGGGCCAGGTAGGCCTGGTTGACGATGTCGACAAAGGCTGCGGTGTGGCTGCCGGCACTGACCTGCCCGTGCTCGAAGCGCACGTCGCTGGCCGGCACGCTCCAGCGCGTGGCGGCGACGGCCGCCAGCCGATCCCGCAACTGGCGCGCTGCATCCTGCGCCGCCTTGCCGTTGAGATCGCTGCCGGTCGACGCCGCGGTGGCCGAGGTGTTGGCCACCTTGGCGGTGTCGGTGGCGCTGCAGCGCACGCGCGCCAGCGGCAGGCCCAGTTCGTGCGCCACCACCTGCGCCACCTTGGTGTTCAGGCCCTGGCCCATCTCGGTGCCGCCGTGATTGACCAGCACTGAGCCGTCGGTGTAGATGTGCACCAGCGCGCCGGCCTGGTTGAGATGCACGACGTTGAAGGAGATGCCGAACTTCAGCGGCGTCAGTGCCAGACCCTTCTTGAGCACCGGGCTGCCGGCGTTGAACGCGGCCACGGCATTGCGTCGCGCGGCGTAGTCGCTGCTGCGCTCGAGCTCGGTCACCAGTTCATGGATGACGTTGTCGATCACCGGCTGGCCATAGGGCGTGACATGGCGTTCACCGACGCCATAGAAGTTGGCGCGGCGCACCGCCAGCGGATCGCGGCCCAGCGCACGCGCCAC
>JANPMR010000679.1:0-1791 GCA_031427055.1 Rubrivivax sp. | reverse complement strand
CTGGCCACCAGCCCGTACCTGTTTCCGGTGATCTGCGAACAACTCGGCGCCGCCGGGCTCAACGGCCCCAACGTGCGCGTGGTGCTGGAAAAGCCGCTGGGCCACGACCTGGCCAGCGCGCAGCAGATCAACCGTGTCGTGGCGGCCTCGTTCCGCGAAGAGCAGGCGCTGCGCATCGACCACTACCTGGGCAAGGTGGCGGTGCAGAACCTGATGGCGCTGCGCTTCGGCAATGCGCTGTTCGAGCCGCTGTGGCGCCGCGAGAGCATCGCCAACATCCAGATCACGCTGGCCGAGAGCATCGGCGTGGGCACGCGGGGCGACTTCTACGACCGTACCGGCGCGCTGCGCGACATGATTCAAAACCATGCGCTGCAACTGCTGACCATGATCGCCATGGAGCCGCCGTCCAGCAACGACGCCGACGCCATCCGCGACGAGAAGCTCAAGGTGCTGAAGTCGCTGCGGCCCTTCACGCCCGAGAGGGTGGCGCGCGATGTGGTGCGCGGCCAGTACCGCGCTGGCAGCGTCGACGGCAAGGCCGCAAAGGGCTATCTCGACGAGGTGAAGGTGCCGGCCAACAGCGGCTGCGAGACCTTCGTCGCGCTGCGCACCGAGGTGCAGAACTGGCGCTGGGCGGGGGTGCCGTTCTACCTGCGCACCGGCAAGCGGCTGGCGGCACGTGATGCGCAGATCGTCGTCAACTTCCGCGAGGTGCCGCACCCGATCTTCCCGGGCACGCGCGGCGCCAACAAGCTGGTCATCAAGCTGCAACCCGAAGACGGGCTCGAGCTGCATCTGCTGGCGGCCAAGGGCGGTGGCGGCAACGAATTGCTGTCGCCGGTGAGCCTCGACCTCGACTTCGACAAGGCCTTCGCCAGCGAGCGCGTGGGCGGCTACGAGCGGCTGCTGCTCGACGCCATTGCCGGGCGGCTGAACCTGTTCGTGCGCAGCGACGAGCAAGAGCAGGCCTGGCGCTGGGTCGAGCCGATCCTGCACGCCTGGGCCGCCGACCCCACCGGCCCGCGCCCCTATGCGCCCGGCAGCTGGGGCCCGGCGGCGGCCAGCGCCCTGGTGGCGCGAGACGGGTGTGCGTGGGCTGAGGAGCAGTGATCGAAGCCGGTGCGCGGCTTGCCACGGCCACCCGACGCTTGTCGCGCCGCGCGGCGTGGCTTGGCTTGGCGGCGTGTGCGCTGCCGGGCTGGGGCGCCAGCCTGATGCTTGCGCCCGGCGGCAGCCTGGCCGATGTGCTGCGCCGCGCCGTTGATGGCGACGAGATCCAGATCCTGGCCGGCGAGTACCACGGCCAGGTCGGCGTCATCGAACAGCGCCGCCTGACCTTGCGCGGCGTGGGCGGCCGGCCGGTGCTGCACGCCGACGGCAAGCATGCCGAAGGCAAGGCGACATTGGTCTCGCGCGGCGCCGATGTGCGCATCGAGAACATCGAGTTCCGCGGCTCGCGCGTGCCCGATGGCAATGGCGCCGGCATCCGCCTGGAGTCGGGCCGGCTGGTGGTGGCGCGCTGCGCCTTCATCGACAACCAGAACGGCATCCTGAGCTCGAACGCGGCCGACGCGGAGCTGACGGTGCAGGACAGCGAATTCGGCCGCGCGCCGGCCGACGGCAAGTTGCCTCACCTGCTGTACGTGGGCCGCATCGCCCGAGTCACGGTGACGGGCAGCCGTTTCAGCGGCGGCCAGGCCGGGCACCTCATCAAGTCGCGGGCGCGCGAAAGCCGCATCCTCTATAACCAGCTTGTCGACGGCCCGGGCGGCCGCGCGGCCTACGAAT
>JANPMR010000678.1:0-1648 GCA_031427055.1 Rubrivivax sp. | reverse complement strand
CACCAGCGCGCACTTGGCGGCTTCGTCAAGCGGCGTGCGCGGCGCCAGCACGCGGTCGAGGATGGGCTTGCCGTACTTGCTTTCGCCCACTTGAAAGAAACATGTTTCGCGCGTGGCCTCGATGAAATTGCCGGCCGAATAGACCAGGAACATGCGCATCGCCTCGCCCTTGATCTGGCCGCCGAAGATCATGCTGCAGTTGAAGTCGATGCCCGCAGCCTTCAGTGACGGGCCGTCCTGTTCGTACACCCGGCGCACGGCGCTGCCCAGCACGCGCACGGCGTCGAACATGCTCCTGGCGTTCCAGATGGTGATGGGTTCGCCGCCCTCGCCGTCGTGGTCGCCGTGATGGTCGTTGCTGATCTTTTCGACCTGCAGCAATTCGCGCACGCTCTGGCTGATGCTGAGGTTGCCGGCCGACAGCATCACCATGAAGCGGTCGCCCGGCTTTTCGTAGACCATCATCTTGCGAAAGGTGCCGATCTGGTCCATGCCGGCGTTGGTGCGCGAGTCCGACAGGAAGACGAGGCCGGCGTTGAGGCGGATGCCGACGCAGTAGGTCATTGAGGGGGCTCTTTCTGGAGTGATTTCAACCGGTACAGCGCCTCCAGCGCCTCCCGGGGCGTGAGGCTATCAGGCTCGATCGTCGCCAGGGCCTGCTCGATGGCCGATGGTTCGGCAGCGGGCGCAGCCGGCGGCGGCGCGAACAAGTCCACCTGTGCCTGCCCGGCCTGCGCGCGCGACTCCAGCGCTTCCAGCGCCGCGCGCGCCTGGCGCACCACTGCTGCGGGCATGCCGGCCAGGCGGGCCACCTGCACGCCGTAGCTGCGGCTGGCCGGGCCGGGTTCTATCTGGTGCAGGAAGACGATGTCGTGGCCGCTTTCCACGGCACCCACGTGCACGTTGACGGCGCGCTCGTGCCGGGCCGGGAACTCGGTCAGCTCGAAGTAGTGCGTGGCGAACAGCGTGAAGGCGCGGTTGCGGTCGTGCAGGTGGCTGGCCACGGCGCCGGCCAGCGCCAGGCCGTCGAAGGTGCTGGTGCCGCGGCCGATCTCGTCCATCAACACCAGGCTGTGCTCGGTGGCGCCGTGCAGGATGGCGGCACCCTCGGTCATCTCGACCATGAACGTACTTTGCGCATTGGCCAGGTCGTCGGCCGCGCCGATGCGGGTGTGGATGGCGTCGATGGGCCCGAGCCGGCACGCCGTGGCGGGCACGTACGAGCCCATCGCCGCGAGCAGCACGATGAGTGCGACCTGGCGCATGAAGGTGCTCTTGCCGCCCATGTTGGGGCCGGTGATGACGAGCATGCGCGTCTTCGCGTCGAGCCGGCAGTGGTTGGCGATGAAGTTGCGGCTTTGTCCACTCACGCCGGTCTCGGCCAGCCGCGCCTCGACCACCGGGTGGCGGCCGGCTTCGATGTCGATGCAGGGGTAGGGCACGAACTCGGGCCGGCACCAGCCCAGGGTGCTGGCGCGCTCGGCCAGGGCGGCCAGCGCGTCCAGCGTGGCCAACGCGCGGGCCAGCGCCGACAGCGGCGCCATGTGCGCCTGCAAGGCATCCAGCAGCTGCTCGTACAGCAGCTTTTCGCGCGCCAGGGCGCGTTCTTGCGCTGACAAGGCCTTGTCCTCGAAGGTCTTCAATTCGG
>JANPMR010000677.1:0-1965 GCA_031427055.1 Rubrivivax sp. | reverse complement strand
CCGTGCCACTTCGAGCGCCGCGTGCGCGCGGACTTGCAGCAGCGCCGCTGGCTGCGACTTCACGCCGTTGCGATCGCCACCCTGACCCTGGCCGTGGCCTGGGCCTCGTCGCACGGCCTGATGCTCGCCAGCCTCGACCGGTTGTCGCTGCGCTACGGCTTGTCGTTTGCCGTGGCCTACCTGGTGTTGATGGGGCTGCTTTACCTGTGGTCGCGCTGGCTGCTTTCGCGCCGCGAGGCCGAGCTCGATCTGCTACAGATCGATGGCTCCGGCGGCTCCGGCGGCTCGGGCAGTGCACGGCCCGATGCCGCCCCCTTCGAGTCCGGCGGCGGCGGTGATTTCGGCGGCGGTGGTGCCAGCGGCCACTTCGACGCCGCGGGTGAGGCCATCGGCGAAGGTTTGGGCGGCAGCGTGGGCAACCTGGCCGGCACTGCCGCCGAGGTGGTGGCCGCCGCCGATGAGGCCGCACTGGTCCTGATCCCACTGGCCGTCGTGTTGGCGGCCGCTGCGGCGCTGGGCGCCGTGCTCGGCTTTGCCGTGTTCGGGCTGTTCGGCGTCGAGGTACTGCTGGGCGTGGCGGTCGAGATCGCGTTCGCGTCGCTCGGTGGAGCGCTGGCCTTCAAGGCTCAGCGCGAGGGTTGGCTCGGCGCGGCACTGCGCCGCACTGCGGTCCCCGCTGTGATCGCACTGAGCACCGTGGTGGCCGTGGGTGCTGCGGTGGACCACTGGATGCCGCAAGCCAGGTCGCTGCCGCACGCCGTGCAACTGCTGCGAGCGTAGTGCCGAAGCGTAGTGCCGAAGATTGACACTGCGGCGGCGCTGCCTATCATCGCGCCACCCCGCAACCACCCCGCAAGGAGTCCACCATGGGACTGATCGGAACCATCGTCGTCGGCCTGATCGTCGGCGCCATTGCACGCTTTATCCTGCCGGGCGAGCAGAAGATGGGCTGGATTCTCACCATCCTGCTCGGCATCGGAGGCTCGCTGGCAGCCGGCTTCATCGGCCAGGCGCTGGGCTGGTACAGGGCCGGCCAGGGTGCAGGCTGGATCGCCTCGGTGGTCGGCGCGCTGGTGCTGCTGTTCGTGGTGCAGAAAGTGCGCGGCAGCACGCCGGCGCAGTGATGCCACGGCGGTGAAGGCCGCGCCGCTCAGCGTCAACCCGGACGAGGTCACGCTGACCTCGATCCGCGCCCAGGGCGCGGGCGGGCAGAACGTCAACAAGGTCTCGAACGCGGTGCACCTGCGCTTTGACATTCACGCCTCGTCTTTGCCCGAGGACGTGAAGGCGCGGATGGCGGCGCTGGCCGATGGCCGCATCACGCTGGAAGGCGTGGTGGTGATCAAGGCGCAGGAGCACCGCAGCCTGGAGATGAACCGGGCCGATGCGCTGGCGCGGTTGAACGCGCTGGTGCAGGCGGTGGCCGCGCCGCCGCGCAAACGCAAGGCGACCAAACCGACCTACGGCTCCAAGCTGCGCCGGCTCGAAGGCAAGGCGCAGCGCGGGCAGGTCAAGGCCACGCGCTCGAAGGTCGACGACTGAAGTAGCGACGGCCCCAAGCTCGCTGCGCTCGCACCCCCCAAGGGGAGCTCAAGCCGCCCTTCGGCCAGGCTCAGGACAGGCTTGGGAGCGGCCCGGCGCGGCCTGACCCGCCCCGCATCACGGCAGGGCCCGCGACAATGCGCCGATGGCCAAGGACCCGAAGACGAACTACGCCTGCAGCGAATGCGGCGGCACGAGCCCGAAGTGGCTGGGCAAATGCCCGCACTGCAACGCCTGGAACACGCTGGAGGAAACGCTGGCCGAATCGACGGCGGCCACGCGGCACCGCTTCCAGCCGCTGGCCAAGACCGCCGTAGTGGCCACGCTGGCCGAGATCGACGCCGCCGACGTGGCGCGCTGCCCCACCGGCCAGGACGAGCTCGACCGCGTGCTCGGCGGCGGCATCGTGCCCGGCGGCGTGGT
>JANPMR010000676.1:0-1635 GCA_031427055.1 Rubrivivax sp. | reverse complement strand
TGACCATCAGGCCGCGGCGCAGGCCGTCGCTGGAGCCCAGCGCGATGGTGCGCACGACGCCGTCGCCGAGCTGCTGCTGCACCTCGAGCGTGAGCGCGGTGCCTTCAAGTTTGAGGGCGTCGTAAATGCGCGGCAGGCTGTCGCGCGGGAACTCGACGTCCACCACGGCGCCGATGCACTGGACGATCTTGCCTTGGGCTTTCGTGTTCGACATTTCTAATGGTCCTTCAAACTGGATTCGGATACGGGGTCGCGGTCAGCCGCTGATGGCGGCAGCGCCGCCGACGATCTCGGACAACTCTTTGGTGATCGCGGCCTGACGGGTCTTGTTGTAGATGAGCTTGAGCTCGCCGATCAGCGTGCCGGCGTTGTCGGTGGCCGACTTCATGGCCACCATGCGCGCGCTTTGCTCGCTGGCCATGTTCTCGGCCACGCCCTGGTAGACCAGCGCCTCGATGTAGCGGGTGAGCAGGTCGTCGATGACGGTGGGCGCATCGGGCTCGTAGATGTAGTCCCAGCCGTACTGCGCCTTCTCGGCCGCCGTCTGCTCGAGCTTGGCCGCGGCCAGCGGCAGCAGCGGCTCGACCATCGGCTCTTGCTTCATGGTGTTGATGAAGCGGGTGTAGCAGACGTACACGGTGTCGAGCTTGCCCGACACGAAGGCGTCGAGCATGACCTTGACCGGGCCGATCAGCTTGTCGAGCTGCGGCGCATCGCCCAGCTGGATGGCGTGGCTGAGCACGTTGGCGCCGATGCGGTTGAGGAAGCCGAAGCCCTTGTTGCCGATGGCCACGGCCTGGATGGCGTTGCCCGCCGCCTGCACCTCTTTCATCTTGAGCGTCACGGCGCGCAGGATGTTGGTGTTGAGGCCGCCGCACAGGCCCTTGTCGGTGGTGACGACGATGAAGCCCACGGCCTTTGCCGTGCCATTGGCGCGCATGTACGGGCTCTTGTACTCGGGGTTGGCCCCAGACAAGTGCGCCGTGATGTTGCGGATCTTGTCAGCGTAGGGCCGGGCCGCACGCATGCGCTCCTGCGCCTTGCGCATCTTGCTGGCAGCGACCATTTCCATGGCCTTGGTGATCTTCTTGGTGTTCTCCACCGACTTGATCTTGCCGCGTATCTCTTTGCCGACTGCCATGAGTCAGATCTCCAGGTCTGGGGCGCAAACCGGCCGCCGCCGGGCCGCCCCAAGGCGGCCGGAGCCCCCTCGGGGGGTGGCGAACGGAGTGAGCCTGGGGGCCAACATGACTAGGCGAATGACTTCTTGAAGGCGGCAATGGCGCCCGAAAGCTCTTCTTCCGCGCCCTTGTCCATCGCCTTGTCGTTCTCCAGCTTGGCCAGCAGCGCCGCGTGGCTGCTCTTGAGGTGCTGGTGCAGGCCGTGCTCGAAGGCCAAGACCTTCTTGACGTCGATGTCGTCCACGTAGCCCTTGTTGACGGCATACAGCGTGGCGGCCATCAGGCTGATCGGCAGCGGGCTGTACTGCGCCTGCTTGAGGAGCTCGGTGACGCGGGCGCCGCGGTCGAGCTGCTTGCGCGTGGCGGCGTCGAGGTCGGACGCGAACTGCGCAAAGGCGGCCAGTTCACGGTATTGCGCCAGGTCGGTACGGATGCCGCCCGACAGGCTCTTGAT
>JANPMR010000675.1:0-1578 GCA_031427055.1 Rubrivivax sp. | reverse complement strand
CACGCCGGCCGGCTGGCGCGCCAGAAAGCGCGCCGGGTTGTCCATCAAGTCGATCACGGCCCGTTCGTCGGCGGCGCTGATCAGGGCCGCCGCGGCGCGCACGGCGCGCGGACGGCCGGCGTCCAAGGACAGCCTTGCCTCCTGCCAGACATCGTCGGCCTTCAAGGCCCCGGCGGTGTAGAGCGTGGTGGCCAGCAGCGCACAGCCATCGTCGAGGTCGCGCTGCGCGTACCAGGCGGCACGGGCGGTGGCACGAACATCCTGGCCATCCAGGTGCTGCGTCAGCAGCGCGTAGCAGGTGACCTCGCGGTCGTCGTTCATGCGAAAGCGCGGAAACTCGGCGCGGAAATTCACCCAGTCGCGCCGCTTGCCCAGCTCGAGCAGCCAGTCGTTGCGCAGCCGGTCCTCGACATAGGTACCGGCCAAGCGCGACCCGAAGGCGTCCAGCTCGGACTGCTGCGCCGTGTCCAGCCGGTTGAGCAGCTCCCAGTAGGCCACCCAGCCGGCCAGCGGATGGCTCGCGCGCGCCACGGCGTCGCGCGCCGTGGCAAGCGCACCGCGGTCTTTCTTGCGCAACGCCTCGCGGGCCTGCACGACGAGATCATCGGCCGATTGCGCAAGCGCCGGTGCGCCGGCCGCAAGGGCCAGCAGGACGCAAAGAACCAGGCGCAAATTCGTCATGTCTCGAATCTATCAGGCGCCAGAGCGGCCTTGCGCGCCAAGGGGCGTGCTCGAGCCACAGCCTTGGTGGGCCCGGCCCGCGCCGCCAGAGCCGATTGCAGCGCCAGCCGTGCCCAGGGCTGCATCAGGGCCGACGATTCAAGCGCCTCGTCGGGCGCGCTCCAGTAGCCCAGGCTGATGGACTTGCTCTTGGCGTCGTAGACGAAGGGCTTGCAGCCGGCGGCTTCGAAGCTTGGGCGTGCGGCCGCGTCGGCCTTCAGGTACAGGCGCTCTGCGGCGATGATGGCGACGAACAACTCGTCGACGTACAGGCCCCAGCCGCCAAACATGCGCCGCACGCGCACCGCGCCCAAGGGCGCCAGCAGTTCGCGGCAGTGGCTGACAAACTCCGGTTCTGACATGGGCCGACAATAGCGCTTTCGTCGTGAAAGCGCAGTCGGCCATGTCGTTCCACCTGCCGTCCTTTGAACCGTCGCGCGACAAAAAGCAATTGCGCCGCCAGTTGCAGGCCGAGCGCCAGACGCTGATCGACCGCCACCAACGTGCCATGCACCTGCAAGAGGTGCTGCGCATCTTTCTGATGGGCCGTGAAGACGCTGCGGTGGGCGCCTACTGGCCGATCAAGGGCGAATTCGACGCGCTGCCCGCGCTGTACCGCTGGAGCGAGGCCGACGACAAGCGCTGCATCGGCCTGCCGGTGATCGACAAGGCCAGCAAGCGGCTGAGTTTTCAGATGTGGTTTCCGGGCTGCGAGATGGAAGAAGACGCCTACGGCATCCCCAAGCCCAAGGACACGCCCGTCTTCCACCCCACGCTGCTGCTGGTGCCCTGCGTCGGCTACGGCCCCAAGGGCGTGCGCCTGGGCTACGGCGGCGGCTTCTACGACCGCACGCTGGC
>JANPMR010000674.1:0-2359 GCA_031427055.1 Rubrivivax sp. | reverse complement strand
CTCGTAGCCGCCATCCACGGCACCCGCAAACGAGCCGCGACCGTGAAAGAACGCAACCTTGTTCTTCTTCAGCAGGTACAGGATGCCGTCGTTGTTCTGCTTGACCACGGTGTCCTTGCGGCCGAGCATCTTCTTGACGTCAATGCTCAGGTCCTTGAGACCGATGCCGTGGTCGGCAAACGAGTGCGCCGCGTGCTCGTAGTGCTCGCTGCTCTGCAGCAGCGCCTTGCTTGGGATGCAGCCGACGTTGGTGCAGGTGCCGCCCGGTGCCGGGCCGCCCTTCTCGTTCTTCCACTCGTCGATGCAGGCGACGCTGAAGCCCAGTTGCGCCGCGCGGATGGCGGCGATGTAGCCGCCGGGGCCGGCGCCGATGACGACGACGTCGAAGTTCTTGCTTGCCATGTGTGCCGCCCTCAAATGTCGAACAGCAAGCGCGCCGGGTCTTCCAGCGCATCCTTCATCGCCACCAAGCCCAGCACGGCTTCACGGCCGTCGATGATGCGGTGGTCGTAGCTCATGGCCAGGTAGTTGATCGGACGCACCACGACCTGGCCGTTCTCGACCACGGCACGGTCTTTCGTGGCGTGCACGCCCAGGATGGCGCTCTGCGGCGGGTTGATGATGGGCGTGGACAGCATGCTGCCGAAGGTGCCGCCGTTGCTGATGCTGAAGGTGCCGCCGGTGAGCTCGTCGATGCCGAGCTTGCCGTCCTTGGCCTTCTGGCCGTACTCGGCGATCTTCTTCTCGACGTCGGCAAAGCTCATCTGGTCTGCGTTGCGCAGCACCGGCACCACCAGGCCGCGCGGCGAGCCCACCGCGATGCCGATGTCGAAGTAGCCGTGGTAGACGATGTCGTTGCCATCGACGCTGGCATTGATGATCGGGTACTTCTTCAGCGCCGCCACCGCCGCCTTGACGAAGAAGCTCATGAAGCCGAGCTTGACGCCGTGTTCCTTCTCGAATCGGTCCTGGAACTTCTTGCGCATCTCCATCACCGGCGCCATGTTCACTTCGTTGAACGTGGTCAGGATGGCGTTGGTGGATTGGCTCTGCACCAGGCGCTCGGCGATGCGTGCGCGCAGGCGCGACATCGGCACGCGCTGCTCTGGGCGATCACCCAGGTTGGGGCCGGCGGGCGCGGCCACCGAGGGCAGCGCCCGGGCTGCAGGCGCAGGCGCGGCGACTGGTGCTGGCGCCGCCTTGGGCGCGGCCAACGCGCCCAGTACGTCGCCCTTGGTGACGCGGCCATCCTTTCCGGTGCCCGGCACCGAGCCGGCGGCCAGGCTGTTGTCGGCCATGATCTTGGCTGCAGCCGGCATCGCCACGCCGGCTTTGGTGGTGGCCGAAGCAACGGCCAGCGCCACGGGCGCCGCGGCGGGCGCAGTCGCAGCCGGCGCGGCCGCAGCGGCCTTGCCTTCGGTATCGATGCGCGCGATCACCTGCTCGGCGGTCACCGTGCTGCCGTCGGGCATCACCAGTTCGGCCATCACGCCGGCAGCCGGTGCCGGCACTTCGAGCACCACCTTGTCGGTCTCGATCTCGACCAATATCTCATCGATCGCCACGGCGTCACCGGGCTTCTTCTTCCATTGCAGCAGGGTGGCCTCGGCCACCGATTCTGAAAGCTGCGGAACCTTGACTTCTACGATTGCCATGTTCTATCTCGGATGGTTGTTCGTGGCGGCGCGTGGCGCAACCGACATCACTTGGTAAGGACGAAGCCCTTGAGCTTGCCGTAGGCCTGTTCGAGCAGCGCCTTCTGCTGCTCCTGGTGCAGATGCGAGTAACCCACCGCGGGCGACGCCGATGCCGGCCTCCCGGCGTAGCCGAGCTTCTGGCCTTCGAGCATGTTCTCGTGCACGTAGTGCTGCACGAAGAACCAGGCGCCCTGGTTCTGCGGTTCGTCCTGGCACCACACCACCTCGGTGGCGTTGGGGAAGCGCTTCATCTCGGCCGCGAAGGCCTTGTGCGGAAACGGGTAGAGCTGCTCGACGCGAATGATGGCCACGTCGGTGGCCTTGCGTTCCTCGCGCTTGCGCATCAGGTCGTAGACGACCTTGCCCGAGCAGCAGATCACACGCTTGACCTTGTCGCCCTCGATGTCGGGACGGGTCGGCCCGATCACGGTGCGGAACTCGCCCTTGGTGAACTCCGACAGCGCCGAAGTCGCGTCCTTGGCGCGCAGCAGGCTCTTGGGCGTGAAGATGATCAACGGCTTGCGGAAAGGCCGCACCATCTGGCGACGCAGCAGATGGAAGATCTGGCTCGCGCTGGTGGGCTGCACGATCTGCATGTTGTTGTCGGCCGAGAGCTGCATGAAGCGCTCGAGCCGCGCCGAGCTGTGCTCCGGACCCTGGCC
>JANPMR010000673.1:0-3550 GCA_031427055.1 Rubrivivax sp. | reverse complement strand
CCACCAGATGGCACCCAACGGCGCGATATCCAACAACCTGCGCACGCTGGACGCCGCGCTGGCGGCATTGCGCGAAGGCTTGCTGCCGGGCGATGTGTGGCGCCGCACGGTGGTGCTGGTGGCCACCGAATTTGGCCGCGAGGTGGCTGTCAACGGCAACCAGGGTAGCGACCACGGCACCGGCGGCGCGGCCTTTGTGCTGGGCGGCGCGGTCGACGGCGGCCGCGTGCTGGCCGACTGGCCGGGGCTGGCCAGGAAAGACCGCTTCGACGGCCGCGACCTGCGCATCACCACCGACCTGCGCGCCGCGCTGCGCCCGCTGCTGGCCGACCACCTGCGCGTGCCGACGGCCTTGCTCGACAGCACGGTGCTGCCCGGCAGTGCCGCCGTGCGGCCGCTGGCGCTGCTGCGCGGCTGAGGCGACCCCTCTCGGGCCGCCTCAGCCCGACCCAAAGCCCGACAGGCTCCTAGAAGTCGTAGCGCAGGTTGATGCCGAAGTAGCGCTCGTCGTCGCGCGGCACGTAGCGGTTGATGTGGTTGCCGGAGTTCTGCACGAAGGTGGCGTAAGACTGGTTGGCCAGGTTCTTGCCCAGCAGCGCCACGCGCCAGCCGGCGGTGCTCTGCAGCGCCACGGTGGCGTTGTAGATCGAGTAGACCGGCTGCACCGAGTTGGGCTGTTGTTGCAGGTCGAAGTTGGTCTGGCCCTGGCGGTTGGCATCGACGCCAAAGTCCAGCGTCAAGGTGCCCGACAGCGGCTGCACGTACTTGGCGCGCAGGCTGCCCTTCCAGTCGGGCGAGAAGGGCATTTGCCGGCCGTTGATGTCGCAGCTGGCCGCCGCGCCGGGTGGGCAGTTGAAGCGCAGCACGCGGGCCTCGATGTTGGCCACGCTGGCCGATACCGTGAGCTGCGACGTGACGCGGGCCGTGAGGTCGATCTCCAGGCCCGAGGTCGTGACGTCGCCGGCGTTGATCAGTCGCGTGACGATGACGCCGTTGACCAGATCGGGCACGTTGGCCTGGTAGCCGCTGTAGTCGGTCTTGAAGACGGCCACGTTCAGGCGCATGCGCCCGTCCATCAGCGTCGTCTTCAGGCCGGCCTCCAACGACTTGGACTTCTCGGGCGAGAGCACGTTGTCCTGCGTCGGCGACATGTTGAAGAACACGTTGTAGGCCGGGCCCTTGTAGCCGCGCGACACGGTGGCATAGCCCATCACGTCCTTGCTGATGTCGAACTGCGGGCCGATGCGGCCGGAGAACGCGGTCTCGCTGGTGGAGCCTTGGACGCGGGCGCGCGTCGCACCGATGCCAGGCGCCGACACCGCCGCGGGCGTTGTCGCGTCGGGCGTGAAGACTCGGCCGTGGTAGTACGACAGCTTGTCGCTGGTGTAGCGCAGGCCCGCGATGGCGCGGAAATCGGGCAGGAAGTTGAAGGTGCTTTCGCCAAACAGCGACGCGCTCTTGTTGCGCACGCCGTAGTTGGCGACGCCGTTGTCCACCGTCGTGGTGGGCACGGTGCAGGGCACCAGGCCGTTGGGCAAGGCGGTGGCGGCAGATGCCGCGCAGCGCGTGGTGGTGCGGGCGTACTGCTCGTCGTTCTTGCCCGTCAGGTAGAACAGGCCGGCCACGTATTCCATGAAGCCACGCTGCGTGCTGGCAATGCGCAGCTCTTGCGAGGTCTGGCTGAAGTCGAGCGTGCCGCGGTCGGCGGTGCGGTTGAAGCCGCGATAGAGCGTGCCCAGACGGTCTTGATCCTGGTACTGCTCGTTGGTCCACTTGCGCAGCGCGGTGATGCTGGTGACCTGGTGCGCGGCCAGCGACCAGTCGACCTGCGCCGAGAAACCCTGGTTCATATCGGAGACGCGGGTGTGCATCTCGCTGTTGATCTGCCGGTTGGTGCGCGAGGGCACCACCGGCGCCACCGCGAAGCCGAAGTTCGGGTTGGCGGTCACGGCACCGCTGGGGAATGCGGTGACGTTGGTGCTGTAGGACACGCCGGTGGGCGGATCGTCGTCGGCCTGCGTGCGGTCGGCCAGCAGCACGATCTTGAGGTCCTTGCTCGGCGTGATGTCCAACCGCACGCGCAGACCCTTGCGGTCATAGCCATTGACCTTGCTGCCGTCGTAGACGTTGGTGACATTGCCGTCGAACTTGCCCGCCATGCCAGAGACGCTGCCGCGCAACAGCCCGGGCACCAGCTCACCCGACGCGCCCAGGCGCACGCGCACTTCGTCGCCCTGGAACATCGACACGTCTGCGTAGCCAGCAAAGGCCTTGCCCGGCTCGCGCGTGACGATGTTGATGACGCCGGCCGAGGCGTTCTTGCCAAACAGCGTGCCTTGCGGGCCGCGCAGGATCTCGATGCGGTCGATCTCCACCAGGTCGAGCGTGGCCTGGCCCGGCCGCGCCGTGACCACGCCATCAAGAACCGTCGACACGGTGGGCTCGACACCGGGCGAGGTGCTGATGGTGCCGACGCCGCGGATGAACAGCGCCGCGTCCTTGTTGGACGCGTTGGTGCGGAAGTTGACTGTCGGCACCTGGGCGCTGATGGCTTCGAGGTTGTTGAGGTTGGACTCTTCCAGCGCACCACCGCCGATGACCGACACCGCGATGGGCGTGGACTGCAGCGGCTGAATGCGCTTGGTGGCCGTGATGATCACGGTGTCGAGCTTGCCGGTGTCGGCCGGCGCGGCCTGCTGGGCCATTGCCGGCGCGGCGGCCACTGCGGCGGCTGCGGCCACCGGCAGCAGGCGGCCGAGGCGAAAGGCACGGCCGGGGAATGATGGCTTCTTCATGGCGTCTCCTGGGGTTGGGGCCGGCGCGCCGAGCGGACCGGGCGACTGCCGCGGCGGCGATTGGCACAGCTTGTTAGCGCTAACACATCGATGGGCGAACATTAGCACTGGCGCCTGTGGGGGCGCACTGCGGCAAACCCGAGGAGCCGCGGCGGCGGCGCCACAGTGGGCGCTTCAGCAAAGGCTTCAGCGCAGGATGTCGCCCAGGCAGAGGTACTTCAGCTCGACGTAGTCGTCCACGCCCTGGCGCGCGCCCTCGCGGCCCAGGCCGCTTTGCTTGACGCCGCCGAAGGGCACTTCGGCGGTGCTGATGAGGCCGGTGTTGACGCCCACCATGCCGTACTCGAGCGCCTCGCCGACGCGGAAGATGCGCCCGATGTCGCGGCTGTAGAAGTAGCTGGCGAGGCCGAACTCGGTGTCGTTGGCCAGCGCGATGGCCTCGGCTTCGGTCGCGAAGCGGAACACCGGGGCGACGGGGCCGAAGGTCTCTTCGCGCGCGCACAGCATCTCGCCGGTCACGTCGGCCAGCACGGTCGGGGTGTAGAAGCGCTCACCCTGCCGCGTGCCGCCCACGACCAGGCGCGCGCCCTTGGCCAGCGCGTCTGCCACATGGCTTTCGACCTTGGCCAGGCCCTGCTCGTCGATCAGCGGGCCCTGCTGCACGCCGGCCTCGAAGCCGTTGCCCACCTTGATGGCGCCGGCCTTGGCGGCCAGCCTTTCAACGAAGGCGTCATACACGCCGGCCTGCACGTAGA
>JANPMR010000672.1:0-4281 GCA_031427055.1 Rubrivivax sp. | reverse complement strand
GCGCTCGACGCCAAGGACGCCAAGGATTGGTTCGGTGGCGTGCCGCCTGATCTGACCCTGGTGGCACGCTCGCGCGCCGACGGCGCCAAGGGCAGCGGCGCAGACTACCTCTACACCTACCTGCGCAGCTACTACCGCGACGACACCAAAGCCACGGGCTGGAACAACACCGCGTTCCCCAACGTTGGCATGCCGCACGCGTTGTGGGAGTTGCAGGGCCAACAGCGCGCTGTCTATGCCCAGCAGCCCGACGCACACAAGCCGACCAAGATGGTGCAGGTGTTCAAGGACTTCGAGCCCATCACCGCCGGCACCCTGACCCAGGCGCAGTACAACGAAGCGGTGGCCGACCTCGTGGCCTACCTTCAGTGGATGGGCGAACCCGCACAGAACAGCCGCGTGCGGCTGGGCGTGTGGGTGCTGATGTTCCTGAGCGTCTTCACGGTGATCGCCTGGCGCCTGAACGCGGCGTTCTGGAAGGACGTCAAGTAGCACGGGCATGGCCTGGCCGCGCGGCCGGGCCGGCAGCGCAGTGGGGGGCTTGCCGCACCCACTGCGTTTTGACTTTTGCCGGGGCCCCAAAAGCTCCGGAGCTGGCTTGTTGAAGAGATAACGAAAGGCCCCACGCCATGATGGTGCTGTACTCCGGAACCACCTGCCCCTATTCGCACCGCTGCCGCTTCGTGCTCTTCGAGAAGGGCATGGACTTCGAGATTCGCGATGTCGACATCTTCGCCAAGCCCGAAGACATCGCGCTGATGAATCCGTACAACGAGGTGCCCATCCTGGTGGAGCGCGACCTCATCCTGTACGAGTCGCACATCATCAACGAGTACATCGACGAGCGCTTCCCGCACCCGCAGCTGATGCCGGGTGACCCGGTGGCGCGCGCACGGGTGCGGCTGTTCCTCTTCAACTTCGAGAAGGAACTGTTCAGCAACGTCAACCTGCTCGAAGGCCGCAGCGTCAAGGCGACGGAAAAGCAGCTCGAAAAGGCACGCGACCAGATTCGCGACCGCCTGACGCAGCTGGCGCCCATCTTCCTGAAGAACAAGTACATGCTGGGCGACGACTTCAGCATGCTCGACGTGGCCATTGCGCCGCTGTTGTGGCGCCTGGACTACTACGGCATCGACCTCAGCAAGAACGCGGTGCCGCTGCTCAAGTACGCCGAGCGCATCTTCTCGCGCCCGGCCTACATCGAGGCGCTGACGCCGTCCGAAAAGGTGATGCGCAAGTAAGCGTGCCCATGCCTGTCACGCCCGATTTCCAGGGCCCGTCGACGCGCCCGTACCTGTTGCGGGCGCTGCACGCCTGGTGCACCGAGAACGGCTTCACGCCCTACGTGGCGGTGCATGTCGACGCCACGGTTCAGGTGCCGATGGAGTACGTCGACAAGAACGAGATCGTGCTCAACGTCGGCTTCGAGGCGACATCGGGGCTGAAGATCGGCAACGAGACCCTCGAGTTCCGCGCCCGCTTTCGCGGCGTCTCGCGCGACATCAACGTGCCCATCGATCACGTGGTGGCGATCTACGCCCGCGAAAACGGCCAGGGCATGGCGTTTCCGATGCCCAGCGGCGCTGCCCGCGCCGAGGGCAGCGCCGCGCCCGATGCGTCGGTGCCGCGCGGGCTGCGACTGGCCAGCGTCGAGACCGAACCCGACGAGCCTGCCGCGCCATCTCCCGACGCGCCGCCCGACCCGACCCCCCCGCCCGCGGGCCGGCCCTCGCTCAAACGCATCAAGTAGCCGCGCTTCTACAATCGCGGTCCGCGCCGGCTTAGCTCAGTTGGTAGAGCACCCGCCTTGTAAGCGGAAGGTCGTCCGTTCGATTCGGACAGCCGGCACCATTGCCCAGCGGTATCACTTGCACCCGCGGCACCGCAGCCCGGTCAGGCGACACGGCGACTTGACGTTTCTTGTCTTGCGCTTTACGTTTATCTGACTTGTGCTTTACCATTCCGGCATGGATCCGACTGTGCTGAAGTTGCTGCGGCTGGTGGATGCCGATCCGCGCCGGGCGGCCCACCGGCTGGCTGCGCAAGAAGCCATCAGCCGCCAGGCGGCCAGCGCGCGGCTGGCCAAGGCCGTCGGCGCCGGGCTGCTGACTTGCGAAGGGCGAGGAGCCGGCGTGCAGTACCGGCTTCGCGACCAGGTCGAAGTTCATCAATCCTGTGACCGCGTCGGCCTCTCTGAAGACCGGATCTGGGTGCAGTGGCTGGCCCCGGTGGTGGCCGACTTGCGTGAGAACGTGCGTGACGTCTGGCGCTATGGGCTCACCGAGATGATCAACAACGCCGTCGATCACTCGGGCTCGGCGCAGGTTCATGTTGGGATGCGTCGAAATGCACTGCGCACGCAGGCCTGGGTGGTAGACGACGGCGAGGGCATCTTCATCCGCATCCAGCGTGCGCTGGGCCTGTTCGACCCGCGCGACGCCATTCTGGAGTTGGCCAAAGGCAAGTTCACCACCGATCCCGAGCACCACTCCGGCGAGGGCATCTTCTTTGCATCCAAGGTGTTCGACCGTTTCGACGTCCGATCGGGCACCTTGCATTACGCCCATGACACCGGCCATGTCGACGTGCTTCTCGAGCGCGGCATGCAGGCGCCGGGTACCAGCGTCTTCATGCAACTGGCCAACGACAGCCAACGGTCCACCCGCGAGGTTTTCGATGCCTACGCCGAGCCCGATGAATACGCCTTTGCGAGAACTGTCGTGCCCGTGAAGCTGGCGCAACAGGAGGGCGAGAAACTTGTCTCGCGATCGCAGGCCAAGCGCCTGACGCTGCGCTTCGAGCGCTTTCGCAGCGTGGTGCTCGACTTCTCTGGCGTGGCCGATATCGGACAGGCTTTCGCAGACGAGGTGTTCAGGGTGTTCCAGGGCGCCCACCGGCAGACCGCGCTAGAGCCGATCAACATGGTGCCAATCGTCGCCGCCATGGTGTCGCGCGCTAGGGCGGCGGCGCGTGCCTGAACAAGCCCACCGTCACCCGCGGGCCTGAACCTTGACTTTCAGTTCCGGCCCCTGCCAGCCTGCGTCTTGCAGCGCCTGCGCCAGTTGCGGCAGCATCTGGCGCAACTTGGCCGCGGCGGCGGCGTTGGCGGCCAGCAGCACCCATGCCGACTCGTCCAGCGGCCCAGGGGTTACGGCGGCACGCAGCGGGGCGGCCAGCAGGCCGCTGATGGCCTCGAAGCGGGCCTGCGACTCGCGCAGCCGCCGCAGCAGCCCGGTCAGCGGCTCGCTGCGGTCCAGCGCCGTGCCGAGCGGCACGTTGAGGGGCAGGCCTTTCGGCAGGTGGTACGGTGCGCGTGGCGCCATGATCGGAGTCTAACGATGCAACTGCTCATCACCGGCACCGCGCGCACGCGGGTGCTGCAGTTCCAGCACTGGCAACTGGCCCTGGCCGCGCTGCTGCTGGGCGTGCTGCTGCTGGCCGTGTCGGGCGGGGTTTACCACTTCGTTTTCCTCAAGGCCGCGCGCGAAGGCTGGCCGGTGGTGAGCGATCTGGTGCGACCGATCATGCGCGACGAGATCGCCGAGCGCGACCGCGTGATGCGCGAGAACCTCGACGCCATGGCGCAGAAGGTGGGCGAAATGCAGGCCAAGCTGATCCGCCTGGAGGCCGTAGGCGAGCGCGTCTCGGGCCTGGCCGGCGTCAAGCCCGAAGAGTTGAAGACCCTCAAGCGCGAGGCTGCCGGCGCCGGCGCCTCCGCTCCGGCAGCGGGGCGCGGCGGTGGACGTGGTGGCAGTGGCGGGCCGTTTATCCCCGCCAACCCCTCCACGCGACAGCTGATGGATGCACTGGCGGGCCTGGACAGCGCCGCCGCCGTCAGTGGCGACCTCCTCATGCTCTTCGAGTCGCGGCTGATGGAGGCGCGGCTGCGTGCGCTGATGGTGCCCAGTTCACCGCCCGTCGACGGCCCCGTGGGCTCGGGCTTCGGCTTTCGCACCGACCCCATCAACGGCCGCGCCGCACTGCACACCGGGCTCGACTTCCGCGCCGACGTGGGCGCGCCCATCCTGGCCGCGGCCGGCGGCATCGCCGTGGCGCGTGAATGGCACCCGGAGTACGGCCATGTGCTGGAGATCGACCACGGCAACGGCCTCGTCACGCGCTACGCCCACTGCTCAGAGATCACCGTGGCCGTGGGCGCGCTGGTCAAGCGTGGCCAGCTGGTCGCGCGCGTCGGCAACACCGGGCGCACGACAGGATCGCACCTGCACTTCGAGGTCCTGCTCGACGGCGCGCCGCAAGACCCGGCGCGCTTTCTGGCCG
>JANPMR010000671.1:0-2014 GCA_031427055.1 Rubrivivax sp. | reverse complement strand
CGCGCCTTCCCGATCAGCAACTGGACCGAGCTCGACGTGTGGCTGTACCTGGCGCGCGAACGCATCCCCTTGCCCGGCCTGTACTACAGCCACGAGCGCGCCGTGGTGCGCCGCAAGGGCCTGCTGGTGCCGGTGACACCGGTCACACCGCCGCTGTCGGGCGAGACGGTGCAGACCCTGCCCGTGCGCTTTCGCACCGTCGGCGACATGACCTGCACCTGCCCGGTGGAAAGCGACGCCGCCAACGCGGTGGACATCGTCGCCGAGACACTGACCGTGACGATCAGCGAACGCGGCGCCACACGCATGGACGACCGCACCAGCGACAGCTCGATGGAGCGGCGCAAGAAAGAGGGGTACTTCTGATGTCGGCCTTGCTTCACAACCGACCTGTGGTTCAACACCGGGCCCTTCGCTTCCTGACCGCCGGCAGCGTCGACGACGGCAAGAGCACGCTCATCGGCCGCCTGCTCTACGACAGCCGCGCCATCCTGGCCGACCAGCTCGACCACCTGCATGCGCGCGCTGGCGGCGAGCCGATCGACCTGAGCCTGTTGACGGACGGCCTGGAGGCCGAGCGCGAGCAGGGCATCACCATCGACGTCGCCTACCGCTACTTCACGACGCCATCGCGCAAGTTCATCATCGCCGACGCGCCCGGCCACGAGCAGTTCACACGCAACATGGTCACGGCCGCGGCGGGCAGCGATGCTGCCGTGGTGCTGGTCGACATCACCAAGCTCGACCTCACGGCGCGACCGGTCGTCTTGCTGCCACAGACTCGCCGCCACAGCCTGCTGGCGCAACTGCTGCGCGTGCCCAGCATCGTGTTTGCGATCAACAAGCTCGATGCCATCACCGAGCCCGGGCCGGCTTACGCGGCCGTGAAGCAGTCGCTCGAAGCCTTTGCGGCGCAGGCCGGCATCGCGTTGGCCGCCGTCGTGCCGGTGTCGGCACTGCGCGGAGACAACGTCGCAACGCCCATGGCCGTGGACTGGTACAGCGGCCCATCACTATTGCAACTGCTCGAACAGCTGCCGGCCGCGCAAGAGCGGACCGACGGCGCCTTCAGCCTGCCCGTGCAATACGTGGCGCGCGACGGCGACGGCGTCGGCAACCAGCCGCGGGTGCTGTGGGGCCGCGTCGCGCAGGGCGGTGTCAAGGTCGGCGACGAAGTGCAGGTCTTCCCCGGCGGCGAACGCGCCGTGGTGACCGCGCTGCGCCGTGCTGGCAGCGCAGTGGCCGCAGCGCAGGCGGGGCAGTCGGCCGGCGTCGCGCTCGACCGTCAGCTCGACATCTCGCGCGGCGACTGGCTGGCCGCCCCCGGCACCTTGCAGGCCACGCAGCGCTTCGCCGCCACGCTGTGCTGGCTCGACACCGAGCCGGCCACACCGGGCCGCAAGTACTGGGTGCGCCACGGCAACCGCTGGGTGCAGGCGCGGCTGGCCGAGATCCGCCACCGCCTGGACGTCCACACCCTGGCGCGGCACGAAGCACACACGCTGGCCGTCAACGACATTGGTGAGGTGGTGTTCGAGCTGCAACAGCCGCTGCCGCTGGCGCCCTACGCCGCCAACCGCGTCGGTGGCGCGCTCATCGTCGTCGACCCGGCCAGCCACCGCACCAGCGGCGCTTTGCTGGTGCGCGAAGGCGCCGCGCCATGACCGGCCGCGTCGTCTTCATCGGTGCCGGGCCGGGCGCGGCCGACCTCATCACCGTGCGCGGCGCACGCCGCCTGGCACAGGCCGATGTGGTGCTGTTCGACGCCCTGACCGACCCCGCGCTGCGCGAGCTGGCACCGCGCGCGAAGTGGGTGGATGTGGGCAAGCGCGGCTTCTCGACCCAGCCGGGGCCCGATGGGCGCCCGGGTCGAGCCAGCACCGGCCAGGCCACCATCGACGCCCTGCTCGTGCGCTACGCGCGGCAGCACGCGCATGTCGTGCGACTGAAGGGCGGCGACCCCAGCATCTTTGGCCGCCTGGAGGAAGAGCTCGAGGCGCTGGCCGCCGCCGGC
>JANPMR010000670.1:0-19628 GCA_031427055.1 Rubrivivax sp. | reverse complement strand
GCGAAAACCGAGTACCGCTGGGGAGCACCGACAAGCCCAGGGCTTGCCCCCTGGGCGCAGGAGGTGATACCCGGTGGTGCCGGTTTCTCGCGCGTTGCAGCCGACGACCTTCTGCCGCCCACGCTCCTAGCGGCGCGCAATGCGTCGGCACAGCACGATCACCGGCAGCAGGCCCACGGCGACGATGGCCAGCGCGGCGGTCGAGGCCTCGGCCAGCCGCTCGTCACTGGCCAGCGTGTAGGCCTGGGTGGCCAGGGTGTCGAAGTTGAACGGGCGCATGACCAGCGTCGCCGGCAACTCTTTCATGACGTCGATGAAGACCAGCAGCGCCGCCGTGAGCAGGCTGCCGCGCAACAGCGGCACGTGCACGCGGCGCAGCGCCTGCGCCGGGCTGTGGCCCAGGCTGCGCGCGGCGTCGTCCATCACCGGCGTGATGCGCGACAGGCCGGCGTCCACCGACTGCAGCGCGGCCGCCAGGTAGCGCACGACGCAGGCGTAGACCAGCGCGGCGATGCTGCCGGTGAGCACGAGGCCCGGGCTCCAGCCCAGCAGCGACTGCGCCGCAGCGCTGAGCGCATGGTCCAGCCGCGTCACCGGAATCAGCACGCCGACCGCGATCACCGTGCCCGGCAGCGCGTAGCCCAGGCGGGCGACGCCGTGCGCCAGCCGCGTGGCCGGGCCGCGGTCGATGCGTGCGGCATAGGCCAGCAGCAAGGCCAACACGACGGCACACAAGGCCGACAAGCCCGACAACAGCACGCTGTGCCCGGCCAGGGTGAGGAAGTGGCTGCCAAACTGCACATCGCCCCCGCTCAGCGTCAGGCGCAGCAGCAAGGCCGCCGGCAGGGCAAAGCCGCCGATCAGCGGCAGTGCGCAGCCGGCCATGGCCAGCCAGGCCCGGGCACCGTGCAGCGGCGCACGCGGCGCCGGGGCGCGGCCAGCGCCGGTCTCGTGGAAGCGCGCACCGCCGCGCGACGCGTGCTCAAAGGCCAGCACCGCGACCACGAAGCCCAGCAGCACCAGCGCCAGTTGCGCCGCCGCGGCGCGGTCACCCAGCGAGAACCAGGCGCGGTAGATGCCGGTGGTGAAGGTGGGCAGCGCAAAGTAGGCCACGGTGCCGAAATCGGCCAAGGTCTCCATCAACGCCAACGCCACGCCGCCGGCGATGGCCGGGCGCGCCAGCGGCAGGCTCAGGCGCCAGAACGCGGCCGCCGGCGACAGGCCCAGCGAGCGACCGACCTCGACCATGCCGCCGGCGCGCTCGATGAACGCGGTGCGCGCCAGCATGTAGACGTAGGGATAGAGCGCCATCGACAACATCGCCGCCGCACCGCCCAGCGAGCGCACTTCGGGAAACCAGTAGTCGGCGCGCGTCCAGCCCATGAATTGGCGCAGCGCCGTCTGCAGCGGTCCGGTGAACTGCAGCAGATCGGTGTAGACATAGGCCATCACGTAGGCCGGCATGGCCAGCGGCAGCACCTGCGCCCACTCGAAGACGCTGCGGCCAGTGAACTCGTAACGCGTGACCAGCCAGGCCGACCCGACGCCCAGCCCGAAGACCCCGGCCGCGACACCGGCGCACAGCACCAGCGTGTTGAACACGTAGTCGCCCAGCACGGTGCTGGCGAGATGGCTCCAGGTGGCGCCGCTGCTGCCCGCCCCGGCCGCGGCGGTGATGAGCACCGACAGCAGCGGCGCCGCCAGCACCAGCGCCACGACCAGCGCTGCACTGGCCAGGCCGACGCGCAGCGGGCCGTCGACGCGGGTCGCGGCGGCGGCGGTCTCAACACTTGCAGCGGTGGGGGCCGAGGGAAATGTCATTGAAATGGTTCGGGAAAGCGGCTGAAGAGACGCTCAATGCGGATGCGAATGATTATCATCGCAGCATGCTGACATCAGCACCCCGCCCCGACAACGCCGCGCCCTGGCTCGCCATTGATCGGCTGGACGCCGGCTACGGCCGCAAGGCGGTGGTCGAGCGGCTGTCGCTGACGCTGGCGCGCGGCGCCATCGGCTGCCTGCTCGGGCCCTCGGGTTGCGGCAAGACCACGGTGCTGCGCGCGGTGGCCGGTTTCGAGCCGGTGCTGGCCGGCGAGATCCGCCTCGACGGCGAGCTGGTGGCGCGGCCGGGCATGCAAGTAGCGCCCGAGCACCGCCGCGTCGGCATGGTGTTCCAGGATCACGCGCTGTTTCCGCACCTGACGGTGGCGGCCAACGTCGGCTTCGGCCTGCGCGGCCAAGCCGGCGCCGCGGCCCGCGTGGCGCAGATGCTCGACACGGTGGGCCTGTCCGGGCTGGCGCAGCGCCATCCGCATGAGCTCTCAGGCGGCCAGCAGCAGCGTGTGGCGCTGGCGCGCGCGTTGGCGCCGACGCCGCGCCTGCTGCTGCTGGACGAGCCCTTCAGCAGCCTCGACGCCGATCTGCGCGAACGCCTGGGCAACGAGCTGCGCGCGCTGCTCAGGGCGCAGGGCACGACGGCGCTGCTGGTCACGCACGACCAACACGAGGCCTTTGCCATTGCCGACGAGATCGGCATCCTGCGCGCCGGACGCCTGCAGCAGTGGGGCACGGCCGGACAGCTCTACCACCGGCCGGCCAACCGCTTCGTCGCCGGTTTCATCGGCGAAGGCACCCTGCTGCCCGGGGAGATGCTGGACAACCAGACCGTGCGGCTCGAAGTCGGCCCGGCGCAGGCTGCCTGGCCGCTGCGCTGCGCCGAGGACGACCTGCCGCTGGCCGCCGGCACGGCGGTGGACATGCTGGTGCGGCCGCAGGACCTCACTGTCGACGAGGACAGCCCGGTCAGGGCCCGGTTGCTGGCGCGCAGTTTTCGCGGCGCCGAGGCGCTGTACACGCTGGCCCTGCCCAGCGGCACGCAGGTGCTGGCGCTGGTGCCCTCGGTGCACGAGCACGCGGTCGGCGCCGACGTGGGCCTGCGCCTGCTGTCGCACGACCTGGTGGCCTATCGCGGGCCGCCGGCAGCCGCACCGGCGCTGGCGCTGGCGCTGGCGGCCTGAATCGAGACCGCCGGCGCCGAACTGTCCGCAGCTTGACGGGCCGCTGCGCCACCCCTCGTCGCAGGACGGCAAGACCCGCTTGGCGAAGCCTCGCCAGAGCTGCACCACCGCCGTGCCCTTGCAGGGCGCACGCTCAGGGCTGGTAGGGTGCCCAGCCGATCTGCGGCGTGCGCAGCCAGCTGCTGCGGCCCTGGCGCAGCAGCACCGTGCCTTCGTTCTCGGCCACCCAGTCGGTGCCCGGCAGTTCGCGCACCAGGGCCTCAAGCTGTTCGCGGCCACCCACCGCGCGGCCGCCCGGAAGCAGCGCCGCGATCAGCGCCGCCAGCGCGTGGTAGCTGCTGGGTCGCTCGACGCTGATCGGCGCCGTGCCCGGCGGCAGGCCGTCGAAGCCAATCAGCTTCACGGCCGCCGGCACGCTGGTGATGGCCGGCGTCGGGATCTCGCGCAGCCCGGGGATCTGCACCGCGTCACCGCGCACCGCACCGCCGTGTTCTGGCACCAACAGCAGCAGCGTTGGCCGCTGGCTCTGCTCCACCAGCGCGATGAAGCGTTCGAGGTCGGCGAAGAACTTCAGCAGCCGCGGCTTGTAGGTCTCGCGGCTGCGCTGCGAGGCTGACCCTGGCACGCGGTTGCCGTCGTGCATCGTGATGGTGTTGTAGAGGAGGGCGCGCGGTGCCGGGTCGCTGCCGCGCGCGCGCCACCAGCGCATCAGCGTGTCGTCATCGGCGTAGATCGGCGTGCCGTCGAAGGAGCGCATCGCCACGCGCGCGCCGGTGTCCAGCGTGGCTGAGGCGCCCAGGCTGGCCAAGCCGCCCTGTTCGCGCAATTGCCGCGCGAAGTTGTCGAAGTGGCCGTCGTGGTTCATCAGCAGCGCCGGCTTGTAGCCGGCCTGGGCCAGGCCGTCGAACAGATGGCAGCCCGCCGGCGCAGTGTCGTACAGCGCGCTCTGCGGGGTCTGGCCGCAACTGGCGCGCAGCAGGCGCAGCAGCGCCGGGCCGCTGTACGTGGCGGCACTGTTGAACTGGCGAAAGACGATGTCGAAGCGCTGCATCAGGGGCGCGTCACGCAGCCGCACCTCGTCGAGGTCGTCCCAGGACAGCGAACACACGCTCAGCACCACGATGTCGAAGGCCGGCACCGTGCCCGAGGGCAGCACCACACGCTTGTCGCGTTCGCTGTCGTGGAAGGCCTCCAGCCGGGCGTCCAGCTGACCCAGCGTCAGCGGTGCGGCGGCGTTGGCGTCGCCGCGGTTGTTCAGCGTCGCGCCGGGCGCCGCGTTGCGCGCCCAGAAGCCGGGCTCGGGCAGCAGCGGCACCGTCAGCAGGCCCAGGACGGCCAGCGTCGCGAAGCGCAGGCGGCGGTGCAACAGCACGTAGGCCACCACGGCAGCGGCCAGGCCCGCCAGCACCGGCACCGAGACCACCCGCTCGGCCAGCTCCAGCGCGTAGTCGGGGCTGAAACTGGCCAGCGCGCTGACCTGGCTCCACAGGCGCGAGAACGGCGGCAGGAAGCTGTCGTGATAGAGCAGGGCCAAGGCCACCGGCACGGCGCCCAGGTGGCGCAGGCGCCGCCAGCGTGGCGCCTGCAGCGGCCAGGCCAGGGTGACCGCGAAGAGCAGGTTCGGGAACCAGTGCAGGCCGCTGACCTGGCCCCAGTACAGACCCAACTTGCCCAGGAAGTACAGGCTCCAGATGCCCATGCCGTTCAGCCCCTGGCGGCGGCCAGCGCCGCACCCAGGCGCGTGCGCCAGCCCGCCCATTGCTGGCGCCCCGCCTGCAGGTAGGCACGGCCCAGGCTGCGGTAGCCGCTGCCGCCCAGCCGCACGATCTCGCCCAGGCCCTGCAGCGGGTGGTCGCTGCCGTACTGGTCGTTCCATCGCGTCCAGGCGTCGGCACGGCCGAAGGTGCACTGGATCAGCGCCTGCTGCTGGCCGTG
This sequence comes from Rubrivivax sp., assembly GCA_031427055.1. Classification (GTDB taxonomy): domain Bacteria; phylum Pseudomonadota; class Gammaproteobacteria; order Burkholderiales; family Burkholderiaceae_C; genus Rubrivivax. The sequence goes on along the minus strand of JANPMR010000670.1, from coordinate 14,676 downwards.
GTTCAACTCACCGAAACGCAGGCCGGCGCGTTCGCCACGACGCGCGCTCACGCGGGCAGGAAACACGTGCTCCTGGCTGCCGGCGACCATCAGCACGTTCAGCGACGCGCCCACCGGCAGCGCCAGTGGCCCGGCCAGGCGGATGCCCAGGCCGCCGAAGGAGTAGTCCTCGGTCTCGCAGCGGTGGGTGTGGCCGCCGGGCAACAGCAGGCACACGGGCAGCTTCGACGGCACGCGGTGGGCCAGCCGCACCTGGCGGCGCTCGCGCGCCACGCCCAGCGCGGCGCCCAGCACGAGCAGGTTGAACAGCGTCCAGGCCAGGTTCATCACCACCGTTCCGGGCTCGAAGGTGTTCCACCAGAACAGCCGCCCGATGCCCACGGCCAGACCCACCAGGTTCAGCGCCACCAGCCACAGGTAGGGCCGCGAGATGGCCCAGTCGAAGTGCGTGTCTTCCACCAGCCCGCCCTTGGCGGTGACGTTGAACTTGCCGGCGCCGGGGTTGAAGAAGGCCACCGTGGTCGGGCGCAGGATGTACCAGGCCAGCACGGCCTCGTAGACCTCGGCCCAGAAGGTGTGCCGGTGCGGGCCTTGCAGGTGCGCATTGGCGATGTTCGGCAGCACCATGTGCGGCAGGGCATAGAGCGCGATCATCGCCGCCGAGGCGCGGATGATGTGCAGTTCGCCGAACAGGTAGGCCAGCGGTGCGGTCAGGAAGACCAGCCTCGGGATGCCATAGAAGAAGTGCAGCATGGCGTTGCTGTAGCAGATGCGCTGCATGAGGCTCAGGCCCTTGCCGAACATCGGGTTGTCCAGGCGGAAGATCTGCGCCATGCCGCGCGCCCAGCGGATGCGCTGACCGACGTGGCCCGACAGGCTCTCGGTGGCCAGGCCGGCGGCCTGCGTGATGTTCAGGTAGGCCGTGCGCCAGCCGCGGCGGTGCATCTTCAGCGCCGTGTGGGCGTCTTCGGTGACGGTCTCGACGGCAATGCCACCGACCTCCATGAGGGCCGAGCGCCGCAGCACGGCGCAGCTGCCGCAGAAGAAGGTGGCGTTCCAGAAGTCGTTGCCGTCCTGGATCAGGCCGTAGAACAGCGCGCCCTCGTTGGGCACGCGGCCGAAGGTGTCGAGGTTGCGCTCGAAGGGGTCGGGCGAGAAGAAGTGGTGTGGCGTCTGCACCATCGCGCACTTCGGGTCGCGTAGCAGCTCGCCCATCGTCAGCTGCAGGAAGCTGCGCACCGGCAGGTGGTCGCAGTCGAAGATGGCGACGAACTCGCCGTCGCTGCGCGCCAGCGCGTGGTTCAGGTTGCCGGCCTTGGCATGCTTGTTGTCGGGCCGGATGCCGTAGCCGACGCCGACCTCGGCGGCGAAGTCGCGGATGGCGTCGCGGCGGCCGTCATCGAGGATGGTGATGCGCAGCTTGTCGGCCGGCCAGTCCATGGCCTTGGCAGCCAGCACCGTGGGCGTCAGCACCGACAGCGGTTCGTTGTAGGTCGGGATGAACACGTCCACCACGGGCCACTCCGTGGGCGCTGCCGGCAGTGCGACCGGCCGGCGCTTCAGTGGCCAGGCGGTCTGCACGAAGCCCAGCATCATGATCAGCCAGGCATAGGCCTCGGCGGCCAGCAGGCCGCAGCCGAGCAGCATCTCCCAGCCCGACTGCAGGTCCATCGACTGCGTGATGCGCCACCAGCCGTAGCGGCAGGTCGCCAGCAGCGCCAGCATCATCAGCACCAACCCCGGGATGGTGCCCGGCAGCTTGCGCACCCACAGCGCCAGGCCCCACAGGCCCAGGGCCAGGAACAGCTGGCCGCTCCACGACAGCGGCGTCGTCGCGGCAAGCCAGAAGGCGAAGGCGCTGGCCACGCCGAGCAGCAGCAGCACCGGCTTGTGCCCCAGCCAGGGCCAGTCGGCCGCGGCTTCCAGGCGCGCTCCCCAGTGCGCGTGATCGAACTCGGGCAGGCGCGCGCGCACCGCGGCCGCGGCCTGGCGCCAGCGCGCGGCCCAGCGGCCCGGCGTTGGCGGCCGCGGCGGTGGCACGAGCAGGCGCAGCAGCCAGGCCGCCGGTCGCTGGCGGTCGACCACGCCGAGCTCGCGTGCCAGCAGGCCGGCGCCGCGCTGCCAGAGCGCGTCGACCAGACGCTGCAGCCGCGTGACGGGCCGCTGCGGCGGCGGCACGAACAGACGCCACAGCCAAGCCGTCCACGGCGCGCCCGGCGGCACGGCCAGGCGCTGGCGCCAGGCCTCAAGCGGCATCCGCGGCCCCCAGCGGCAGGCCGGGCAGCAGCCGGGCTTCCAGCCAGCGCAGCAGGCCGTGCATGTCGTGCGTGGCCTGGGCGTGCGGCGCCTGCTCGGGCAGCGCCGCCAGCCGCGCCCAGGCCTCGGGCACGGCCTCGTCGCGGTGCACCACGTGCGGCACCAGCCGCGCACCCAGACGTGCCTGCAACGCGGCGCGCACGCCCTGCTGCAGCGGCCGCGATGCGTCGAAGCCGTTGAGCACCGCCAGCAGCGGCCGTGTCGCAGCCATCGCCAGCGCCTGCGGCAGCAGCGCCAGCGCGCCGGGGTCGGCCCGCTGCACCAGCAGCACCGCGTCGGCCGCCAACATGGCCTGCTCGGTGAGCAGCGAAGGCGCGCGCGGCGTGTCGATGAAGGTCCACTGGCGAGCGCTGGCGGTGGCCGGCAGTTCGATCTGCGCCAGCCGCTCGGCCAGCCAGCCGCGGTCGCGCGCCATCTGCGGATACCAGTCGCGCAACTGTTCGACGTTCAGGCGGCCGAAGGGCAGCACCACGGCGCCGTCGGCGCTGCGCAGCGCGCTGCCCTGCCAGGGCAGGCCGTTGGCGGCGTTGGCGGCCAGGCCTTCGGCTGGGGGGTGCTCCATGCCGAAGTGCAGCGCCAGCAGGTTCTGCGGATCCCAGTCGACGGCCAGGCTGGCATGGCCGGCGCGCGCGGCCAGCGTGGCCAGCGTGGCCGCCAGCGTGGTGCGGCCGACGCCGCCGGCCAGCGAGATGACGGCCAGGCTAGGCATCGAAGTCCAGCGGCCGCACGCACAGCAGCCTGCGCCGCGCGGCCTTCTGGCGCGGCAGCAACAGGCCGATGCGTTGTGCCAGCCGCCAGGCGAGCAGCCCCAGCAAGGACAGCAAGAGGCCACCGAGCAGGGCTTGCAGGAAGAGGCTCAGGCCGTTCATGGCGCGCTCCTTGGGGTCAGGGCCGCAGCTTGAGCCGAATGCGCTCAGGCTCGCGCGGCGCCGGTGCGGGCGCCTCGCCCAGCGGCGCGGGCAGCGTTTCCTGGCCCTCGGGCTGCAGCATCACGAAGCCGCTGTCGCTGACCTCCAGTCGCGAGGGCTGCACGGCCTGCAGCGCGTCGCTGTAGTCGGTGACCGCGTCGACCGCGTGGCGGCGCAGGCGGTCCAACGCGCGACGCATCGAGTCGCGCTCAGGTCGCACGCGCATCTGGTTGAACAGCGCCGACGGCGGCAGCACGAACAGGCGCTTGAGCGTGGCCTCGGCATCCGGGGCGCGGCAGGCGAAGAGGAAGAGCCACACCGCCTGCTCGTCGGCCGTGATGAGGTCGCCGTCGCGGCCGATGTGGCAGGCTGCCAGCGCGTCGAGGTGCGCGACTTCGGGCAGCAGCGGCAGCTGCACGATGCAGTGCGCCATGCCCATCGGTTCCGTGCGTTCGAGCATGCGTTCCGCGGCGTCGCAGAACGCGGCCAGCGGCCGGTAGCCGCGCACGCGGTCGGGGGCCACGTCGTGCAGCAATTGGGCGCCGGCCTGCTCGGCGACGCGGCGGCCGAAGGACTGGTGGCGCATCTCGTCCAGGGCCTGCAGCACGCCGGCAAACGCCGTGTTGCGGTAGAGCACGGCATTCGCGCCGGCGCGCAGGAGCGCCAGTTCCTGGTTGTAGCGCATCGAGCTGCCGATCTCGCGCACCACGATCTTCAGCGCATGCGGGTGTGCGCGCCGCAGGCTGCGCACGAGTTCGGCCAGGGTGGCCAGGTCGTCGCCGCCGCGCCAGGGCAGCAGCACGTTGGCGGCCACCACGTAGCGGCAGGCCGTGATCAGCTCGGCGGTGCCGGCGCAGACCTGCCAGTCGGCCGGCGCCGCTGCGCCCGGGGCGTCGGTCAGCGTGTCGGGCAGCGTGATGACGAGCCGCAGGTCGCTGGCCTTGACGAGTTCGTGGGTGTCCAGCGCGACGCCGCTGCCGTCGGCCTGCCAGCCGCCTTCTTTGCGCTCGACGAGGCCGAAACCCAGGTCCTGCACCGTGCCCGACGCGCCGTCGGGCCAGCGCAGCACTTCCAGGTGGACCTGCGCGGCATGGCGCTGCAGCTGCGCCACGCCCGGCACCGTGCTGCGTTCGAACAGCGGCAGCAGCGGTTCCAGGCCGTGGTGCGTGGGCGCCAGCGCCAGCACCGGCGCGCCCGGGTGCAGCGCGGCCCAGCGCTGCAGCGCCGTCGCGGCCGTCTGCACCGCGTCGGCGGCGTCGGTGCCATCGGCTGCGCCAGACAGCCAGGGCGTGAGCAGGTCGACGATGAGCAGTTCGCGCCGGCGCAGCCCGCAGCCCGACAGCTCATCCAGCAGGTGCGCTTCGCCCCGTTCGCGCAGTGCCGCCGCCGCGCCGGGCGTCCAGGCCAGCGCTTGCAGGCGGCCGTCACGGGCGGCGTCGCCGACCAGCGGCCCCAGGGCCCGCACCTCGGCCTCGTCGGGCCCCAGCCAGGTGACCGAACCCTCGGCGAGTTCGGACTCCAGCAGCGCGCGCAGGCAGAGCTGGCGCGTCTGGGCATCGCCCAGCAGCAGCACCGACGGCCGACGCCGGCGCAAGACGCCGACATCGCCCGGCAAGAAGTGGACCGGCAGGCGGGCGCGCCGCGGCGGGCGTCCCATCAGCACCTGCCACACCGGCGGCAGCGCCAGCAAGCCGCGCCAGGCGGCGCTCCAGCGCGCCGGCGCGCTCATTCAGGCGCGCACGCCAGGCGCCACAGTCGCGGCCAGTCGCGCTGCGAGCGCAGGCAGGCCTCGGCGCGCTGGGCGTCAAAATACAGGGCCAGCCGACTGTGTTCGAAGTCCAGCAGCGCGTGCACGTCGGGTGGCGGCGCCGTCAGCGCCTGCTCGTGGCAGGCCGACGCCAGGGGCCGGCCGGCGTTCGGCATGTCGGCGGGCAGCAGGAGCGGCGGGAGTGTCATCACAATGGGGATGTTGTCACGGGCACTGTAGCAAAGCGGGCGGCCGCGGCCGCCGTTCGGCAATGCTTCATCATCGAGGCCTGTTGCGACACCGTCCCGGCCCGTTCAGGGTGATCACCCGAGAGCAAAGCACCGCCTTGTCCTGCCGCATCTTCACCTCATGGCCGTCATCGTCACGCCGCAGCGCCGCGGTGCTTGTGCTGTGGGCCGGCACGGCGCTGGCAGCGCCCGCGCCCAGATCCGTGCCACCGGCGGCTGCGGCAGCCAGCGCGCCGCTCGCCTCGTCGGCGCTGGTGACGCAGTCGGTGCCCTTGCGCGACATCGGCGCCTGGAGCGCCATCGAGCTGCACGGCGTCGACCACAGCGTCTACCTGCCGATGTCGCTGCGGCTGGACGAGACCGTGGTCAGCGCGCGGCTGAAGCTGAACTACACCTTCTCGCCAGCGCTGCTGCCCGACCTGTCGCAACTGAAGGTGATGATCGACGACCAGCCGCTGGCCACCGTGGTGGCCGCCAAGGGCGCGCTGGGCTCGCCGCAGCGCGTCGAACTGGCGCTCGACCCGCGCTATTTCGTCGACTACGCCAAGCTGCGCTTGCAGTTCATCGGCCACTACACGATGGACTGCGAGTACCCGCAGCACACCAGTCTGTGGGCCCAGGTGGGCAACGACAGCACGCTGGAACTGGTGACGCGCCGGCTCGTGCTGCGCAACGACCTGGCACTGCTGCCGGCGCCCTTCTTCGACCCGCGCGACGGCCGCCGCCTGGTGCTGCCCTTCGTCTTCGCGCGCCAGCCCAGCCTGGCCAGCGTGAAGAGCGCCGCGGTGCTGGCTTCGTGGTTCGGCGCGCAGGCCAGCTACCGCGGCGCGCGCTTCCCGGTGCTCTACGACCAGCTGCCCGCGCGCCACGCCATCGTGCTGGCCACCAACACCGAGCGCCCTGCCGGCCTGGCGCTGCCGCGGGTCGAGGTGCCCACCCTGATGGTGATGGCACTGCCCACCGACCCCGCCACCAAGCTGCTGCTGGTGCTGGGCAAGGACGCCGCGCAGCTCGAGCAGGCCGCGCTGGCCCTGGTGCTGGGTCAGGCCGCGCTGGGCGGCGAGCGCGCCGAGGTCAAGGCCGTGAAACTGCCGCCGCCGCGCGCCGCCTACGACGCACCGGCGATGGTCAGGACCGGCGGCCTGGTGCGCCTGGGCGACCTGGTGTCACAGGCCGCCGAACTGCAGGCGCGCGGCCAGCCGCTGCAGCCCATCCGCATCAACCTGCGCCTGCCGGCCGACATCTTCACCTGGGAAGCCCAGGGCATGCCGGTGGACCTGCGCTTTCGCTACACGCCGCCGCGCGAGGCCGGGCAGGCCAGCCTGGCGGTGCAGGTCAACGACCGTTACGTCAACGCCTTCCGCCTGCCCGCCGCCGGCAGCACCGGTGCTTCGGGCGAGCGCGGCTGGCTGAGCCTGGGCAACGCCGGCGGCACGCAGGCCACGCGCAACCTCACCGTGCCGGCCTTCCAGCTCGGCAGCAACAACCAGCTGCAGTTCCGCTTCGACCTGCCGCTGTCCGACGACGGCAAGTGCCGGCCGCCGCAGGCCGCCCCGCAGGCCGCGCTGGACCCCGACTCGACGCTGGACCTGTCGGGCATCGAGCACTTCACCGCGCTGCCCAACCTGGCGCTGTTCGCCAACGGCGGCTTCCCCTTCACCAAGTTCGCCGACCTCGCGCAGACCGCGCTGGTGCTGGCCGATGCGCCGCAGGCTGCCGAGGTGCAGACCGCGCTGGTGGCCCTGGGCCAGATGGGCGCGGCCACCGGCGCGCCGGCCACGCGACTGACGGTGCTGCCCGCCAGCCGCGTGAAGGACGCCGGTGACCGCGACCTACTGGTGGTGGCTGCCGGCGCCTACCCGCCGCTGCTGGAGGCCTGGGGCCAGACGCTGCCCGCGCGCCTGGAGGCCGGGCAGCGCGCCGCGTCGACGCTGGGCCGCCTGCTCGACGCCGGCAACGAATGGTTCAGCGGCGCCGTGCCGCGTGTGGTGCCGCGCGAAGGTTGGACCGAACTGCAGGCCAGCGGCCCGCTGGCGGCGATCTCGGGTTTCGAGTCACCGCTGGCGGCCAAGCGCTCGGTGGTACTGCTCAACGCCACCGACGCCGCGGCACTGCCGGCCGCCGCCGACGTGCTGCTCGACGCCGGCAAGCTGCGCCTGGTGCGCGGCGACCTCGTGCTGGTACGCGGTGATGCGGTCGAGGCCTTCCGCGTCGGCCAGACCTACGACGTCGGCAAACTCCGCTGGTGGCGCTGGTTGTGGTTCCAGTCGCACACGCACCCGCTGCTGCTGGCGCTGCTGGGCCTGGCGGTGGGCCTGGTGCTGTCGCTGGTGGCCTACCGGCTGCTGCGCGCCGCGGCCGCGCGGCGGCTCGCCCAACGCGGATGAGCAGCGTCCGGCCGCCCCGAAGGCGCCCGCTCGTCCTTGGGGGGATGGTGTGCGGCGCCCGAGGGGGCCGATGAGCCCGACGCGCCGCCAGGCGCTGGGGCGGCTGGCGGCGTGGCCCGGCGCGGCGGCGCTGGGGGCCGTCGCGGTTCCCGCACGTGTTCGGGCCGCCGCCTGCCTGCCCTGGCCGGCGTGGGACAGCTTCGTGGCCAACTTCATCGGCAGCGGTGGCCGTGTGGTCGAGCGCGCCGACGCGCGCCAGCGCACCGTCAGCGAGGCCCAGGCCTACGCGATGTTCTTCGCCCTCGTGGCCAACCAGCGCGCGCTGTTCGAACGCCTGCTGCGCTGGACCGAGGAAAACCTGGCCGGCGGCGACCTGACGCAACAGCTGCCGGCCTGGCACTGGGGCCGGCGCGACGACGGCAGCTGGGGCGTCATCGACGCCAACGCCGCCACCGACGCCGACCTCTGGATCGCCCACGCCCTGGGCGAGGCGGGCCGGCTGTGGGGTGTTAGGCGCTACAGCGCGCTGGCCGCGTTGCTGGCCGAGCGCGTGCTGCGCGAAGAGACGGCCGAACTGCCCGGCCTGGGCCCGACGCTGCTGCCGGGGCCGCGCGGCTTCGTCGTCGCCCCCGGGCGCTGGCGCCTGAACCCGAGCTACCTCGCGCCGATGCAGCTGCGCTGGTTCGCCACCCGCCTGGGCGCGCCCTGGCAGACGCTGTACGACAGCGCGCTGAAGGTGCTGCAGGGCAGCGCGCCGCGCGGCCTGGCGCCCGACTGGACGATCTACGACGGCACGGCGCAACGCTTCATGCACGACGCGGGCGCGGGCAGCTATGACGCCATCCGCGTCTACCTCTGGCTGGGGCTCAGCGCGGCGTCGCGCGACCCTGCGCTGGCCGCGCTGCAGGCACACTTCGCGCCGATGGCCGCCGCCACCGTGGCGGGTGGTGCGCCGCCAGAGCGCGTGGACGCGTTGGCCGGTGCGAGCGCGGGCGACGGGCCGCCGGGATTCTCGGCAGCCTTGCTACCCTGGCTGCGGACGCTGGGCCGCGCCGACGCGGTGCGGCAGCAGCAGCAACGCCTGCAGGAACGGCCGCCGGCACCGCATGCGTACTACGACCAGGTGCTGCGGCTGTTCGGTCTAGGGGCGCTGGAGGGCCGATACGCCTTCGACGCCGAGGGCAGCCTGTTGCCGGCGTGGAACGGCTGCGTGGCGCCGGGGCCGACGGCCGCGGGCAGGGTACCGAACTGAAGGGGCTCGAGGTGACAGTCGACCGCCCCCGCTGCGCCGCAGGTCCCTCGCCGGCCGGCGCCGTGCGCTGGGCGCCGGTAGGGGCGGCGCTGCTGGTGGCCCTGCTCGCGTTGCCGCTCGCACTGCCCGCCAAGGCGCAAGCTGCGGCGGCCAGCGCCGACCCCGTGGCCATCGGCGAGCTGCTGCGCAATGCGCGGCTCTGGCAGGGTCTCGGGCGCGCGGACAACGTGCGCCTGGTGCTGAACAAGATCCTGGCCATCGACGGCGGGCAGGCGCAGGCCCTGCTGCTCCTGGGCGAACTGGAGCTGCGGGAAGGCAAGTCGACCGAGGCGCAACGTCTGCTCGTGCGGCTGCAGCGCGGCGGCGACGCGGCGGCCACCGCCGAGCTGCAGGACCTGCTGCGCGTCTACACCCGCGACCTGCCGCGCCTGCAGCAGTTGCGCTTGCTGCGCCGTGGCGGCAACGTGGCGCGCGCCGCCGCGCTGGCGCGCGAACTCTTTCCCGCAGGCCGCGCGCCGGGTGGGCTGGGCGACGAGTTCGGCGGGCTGTTGCGCGGCGTGCGTGCGGCGGCCGCGACGCCGCGCGCGCGCTCGACAGTACCCCCGGCCGCCGCCGCGCCGGCGGTCGAAGATCGCTACTGGCCGCTGCTGCGCGAGGCGCAGGCGCTGCGTGACGCCGGTGCGCTGGACGACGCCCGCCAACGCGTGGCCAGCGCGCTGGCGCTGCAGCCCGGCGAACCCGAGGGCTGGCTGCTGGGCGCCGATCTCGATGCCCGCCAGGGCCGCGGGGCTGCCGCCGAGGCCGCTTACCGCGCACTGCTCGACGACCCCGCCGCCGCCGGCGTGCACGGCCGTGCCGCGGCGCGCCTGGTCGCCCTGTTGCAGGCCGTGGGCCGCCAGGAAGACGCCCTCCTCGCCGCCGCGCGTGGCGGGGTCGCCGACGCGCTGGACAGCGGCGCCTTGCGCCAGGCCGCCGAGGCCGAAGGGGCGCAGGGCCTCCCGGGGGGTGCCTTGCGCCTGCTGGAAGCGGCCTTGGCGGTGCGCCCGCGCGACCCCTGGCTGCGCCACGACCTGGCGCGCCTGTACGGCAGGCTGGGCCAGGTCGGGCTGGCGCGCGACGTGCTGGCCGAGGGCCTGGCCGCCGCGCCGACCGATGCCGAGCAGGCCTATGCCGCGGCGCTGGCCTACGCATCGCTGGACCTCGACGCCGAGGCGCTGAGTACCCTGGACGCGGTTCCCGAAGCCGCGCGCGGCGACGGCCAGCGCGCGCTGGCACAGCGCCTGCGCGAGGCGCGGGTGCAGGCCGAAGCCAGGCGCCGCGCCGCGGCCGCTGCCACGGTGGCCGAAGCCGCGCGTCGCCGTGCCGAACGCGACGCTTGGCGCCAGCCCACCGACGAGGTGGCGCTGTTCACCTACGCGCGGCGCGCCGCCGATGGGCGCTCGTCCTTGCGCGGCCTGGAACTGCTGATCGTGCTGACGCGCCCGGACGTCGACCCGGCCGACCCGGCCGATGCCGCCGACGCGCCCGAGCGTCCGCATGGCCACCGTTGGCTGCACGTCGACCCGGTGCAGCTCGACGCGGGCGCGCTGCCGGCGGCCTTCGACGAGGCCTCGGAGTTCGGCGCCGTGCGCGCCAGCGGCAAGCCGCTGCCGGCGCCGCTGCCGCAGCGCGCCCGCGGCCTGAACCTGGGCCTGGGCTGGACGGGTGAGGAGCGTCGCTGGGACATCGGCGTCGTCGGCGCCGGCTTCGAAGTGCCCAACCTCGTGGGCGGCTGGCGCCAGGCCTTCGCGCTGCGCGGGCAGGACGCCAGCGTCGAGCTGTCGCGCCGTGTGCTGACCGGCGGGCTGCTGCCCTACGCCGGCACCCGCGACCCGATCAGCGGCCGACGCTGGGGCGGTGTGACACTGAGCGCCGCCACGCTGCGTGTGGCGGCTGACGTGGCGGGGTGGAGCAGTTCGGCCAGCCTGCGTGCCGGCCTGCTGGGCGGCAAGAACGTGGCCGGCAACGACACGGTGCAAGTGCGTCTGGCCAGCGACCGCGACTGGATCGAAGGGCCGGCGCTGCGCCTGAATGCCGGCGCCACGCTGTCCCTGTGGCACTACCGCCGCAACCTGGGTTTTCACAGCTTCGGCCACGGCGGCTACTACAGCCCGCAGCGCTACACCAGCCTGAGCCTGCCGGTGGCCGCGCAGGGCAGGTTGGGCGACTGGAGCTACCGCGTGCGAGCGTCGGTGGGCCGTTCGTGGACCTTCGAGTCCGACGCGCCCTATTACCCCAGCGACCCCGCCCTGCAGGCCGCCGCAGGCAACCCGGTGCATGCCGGCGGCCGGGGTGGCGGCACATCCACGAGCCTGCGCGCCGAACTCGAACGCCGGCTCGGCGCGCACTGGAGCGCCGGCGCCTCGGTCTTCGCCGACCGTTCGGCGTACTACGCGCCGACGCAGTGGCTGTTCTACCTGCGCCGCAGCCTCGTGCCGCAGACCGGTGAGGTGCCGCTGCCGCGGCCGGTGCAGCCTTACTCGCAGTTCTGAACCCGGCCGCGGGCTGCGCAGCTACCAGGCTCCTGATCCGTGTCAGCGTGGAGGCCGGCCCGCCGGCTGGCCGCGCCGGGCACCGGGCCGGCACGCCTCCCAACGGGCGCTCTCAGGCGGCCAGGCGCTCCTGGATGCGCGCGCGGATGGCCGGCAGCTCGGATGGCAGGTGGTACTCGAGCATGCTGAACAACTCGGCGTGCAGCGTCAGCTCTTGCTGCCAGGCGCTGCGGTCGATGCCGATGACGCTGGCGAACTGTTCGCGGGTGAAGGCCAGGCCGTCCCAGCGCAGGTCGTCGTAACCGGGGCTGACACCGAACACGTTGTCGACGCCGCCGGCCTTGCCGTCCAGCCGGCCCAGCACCCACTCCAGCACGCGCATGTTCTCGCCGTAACCCGGCCAGACGAACTTGCCGTCGGCGCCCTTGCGAAACCAGTTGACGCAGAAGATGCCCGGCTGGCGCGCACCACTGGCGGCGATGCGGCCACCGATCGTCAGCCAGTGCTGGAAGTAGTCGGCCATGTTGTAGCCGGTGAAGGGCAGCATGGCGAAGGGGTCGCGGCGCACACTGCCGTTGCCACCGGCCATGGCCGCGGTGGTCTCGCTGCCCATGGTGGCCGCCATGTAGACGCCCTCGGCCCAGTTGCGCGCCTCGGTCACCAGCGGCACCGTGGTGCTGCGGCGGCCGCCGAAGATGAAGGCGTCGATGGCCACGCCGGCGGGGTTGTCCCACTCGGGGTCGAGCACGGGGTTGTTGGTGGCGGCGATGGTGAAGCGCGAATTGGGATGCGCCGCCTTGGCGCCTGTTTCCTTGGCGATGGCGGGCGTCCAGTCGCGGCCCTGCCAGTCGATCAGGTGCGGCGGCGGCGTGTCGGTCATGCCTTCCCACCAGACGTCGCCCTTGTCGGTGAGCGCGACGTTGGTGAACACCACGTCGTGCTTGAGCGAGGCCATGCAGTTCGGGTTGGTGTGCTCGTTGGTGCCCGGCGCGACGCCAAAGTAGCCGGCCTCGGGGTTGATGGCGCGCAGCCGGCCATCGGCGCCGGGCTTGATCCAGGCGATGTCGTCGCCGATGGTGGTGACCTCCCAGCCCTCGAAGCCGGCCTGCGGCACCAGCATGGCGAAGTTGGTCTTGCCGCAGGCGCTCGGGAAGGCCGCGGCGACGTGGAACTTGCGGCCTTCGGGGTTCTTGACGCCGAGCACCAGCATGTGCTCGGCCAGCCAGCCCTGGTCGCGCCCCATGGTCGAGGCGATGCGCAGCGCAAAGCACTTCTTGCCGAGCAGGGCGTTGCCGCCATAGCCCGAGCCGTAGCTCCAGATTTCGCGCGTCTCGGGGAAGTGGGCGATGTACTTGGTGGGGTTGCAGGGCCAGGGCAGGTCTTGCTGCCCGGGGGCCAGCGGCGCGCCCACGCTGTGCATGCAGGGCACGAAGTCGCCGTCCACGCCCAGCACCTCGAGCACGGGCTTGCCCATGCGCGTCATGAGGCGCATATTGACCGCCACATAGGGCGAGTCGGACAGCTCGACGCCGATGTGCGCGATGGGCGAGGCGAGCGGGCCCATCGAGAACGGCACCACGTACATCGTGCGCCCGCGCATGCTGCCTTTGAACAGCGCTTTGGGCCCGGTCTGCAACTTCTGGCGCATTTCTTCGGGCGCGCACCAGTTGTTGGTCGGGCCGGCGTCGTTCTCGTGCGCCGAGCAGATGAAGGTGCGGTCTTCGACGCGGGCCACGTCGCTCGGGTCGCTCCAGGCGAGGTAGCTGTTGGGGCGCCGGGTCTGGCTGAGCTTGCGAAAAGTGCCCGCTGCCACCAGCGCGCCGCACAGGCGGTCGTATTCCGCTGGCGTGCCGTCGCACCAATGCACCGAGGCCGGCTCGGCCAGGGCCGCCATTTCCGTCACCCAGGCGATGAGCTTGGCGTTCTTCACGTAAGCCGGCGCGGTCGAGCGCAGGCCTTCCATCAGCGGTTTGTTCATCGAGGCTCCGAAGTGCAAGAAATCTCGTCGACACCACGGCCGCTCGAAACGGCCCGTGGTGCCGGCGGGATCTCTCGGCAGACCGCAACCAGTTTAGATTTGTGAGCCCTCGCCAACGGATCTGCCGCATGCGGTTTGCGTATGGCGGCATGCAGCGTGCCCGCTTGCCAAGCGTCCACCGGCCGGTGTAGCCCGGCACAAAACGGCGCCAGCACTGGCTTCTGGGCCGATCGCTCGCCGAGGCGCTGGGGCCAAGGTGCGGCCCCCCGTAACATGGGGTGCATGAAACAAGGCGGCCCCCGCTTCGCGTCGAGACGGCTCCTCTTGGCTGGCCTGGCCGCGCTCGCCTGGCCGGCGTTCGGGCAACCGGCGCAGCGGCGCCTCGTGGTCGGTGTCGAAGACGCCCTTTATCTGTCGGGCCTGGCCACACGCCTGGCGCAAACGCTCGAGCGCGACACCGGCCTCGTGATCGCCTGGCGCGCCGGCGCCAGTGGTGCTTTGCTGGCGCGCCTGGAGCGCGGCGAGCTCGATGCCGCCATCACGCATGCGCCCGACATCGAACTGGCGCTGTCCCGGCAGAACCTGGTTCACGACCGCCGCCCGATCGCCAACACCGCACTGCTGCTCGTCGGCCCTCCGCGCCGCCCCCAGACCCGGCGCGCCGCCGCCAGCGGCGACCCGGCCGGCGTGGCCGGCGAGCGCGACGTGGTGGCTGCGCTCGGGCGCATCAAGCTCGCGGGCGAGCGTGGCGAAGCCGCCTACGTCGCCAGCGGCGAGGTGAGCGGCGTCGAGCTGATGGAGCGCTCGCTGTGGGCAGCGGTCGGGCCGCGCACGGCCGCACCGTGGTGGCACACCGCGGGCACCGGCGCCGGCGCCGTGCTGGCCAAGGCGCGCGCGCTGAGCGCTTATGCGCTGGTCGAGCGCGGCGTCTGGCAGGCGCTTGGGAGCAAATCGGGTTTGGCAGCGCTCAGCGAAGGCGACGCACGCCTGGCCGTGACCTACCACGTCATGCGCGCCTTCCGCGCGCCGCACCCGGGCGGCAAGTTGATGGTCAATTGGCTCGCCGGGCACAACGGGCAGGGCGTCGTGGCCGGCTACGGGCGTGGCTACCGCAGCGTTGCATGAGCACACCGCACGGCCGCCCGAAGGCGGGCTCGCTCCCGCATGGCGGGACAGCGCAGAGCGCGAAGGGTGCCCCATTGCCCACACCGCACGGCCGCCCGAAGGCGGGCTCGCTCCCGCTTGGCGGGACAGCGCAGAGCGCGAAGGGTGCCCCATTGCCCACACCGCACGGCCGCCCGAAGGCGGG
>JANPMR010000669.1:0-6786 GCA_031427055.1 Rubrivivax sp. | reverse complement strand
CCGGGCCACATCCTGATCTTCAAGCAGGGCATCAAGAGCTACCGCGACCTGCCGCTGCGCTACGGCGAATTCGGCCAGTGCCACCGCAACGAGCCCACGGGCGGGCTGCACGGCATCATGCGCGTGCGCGCCTTTACGCAGGACGACGGCCACATCTTCTGCACCGAAGACATGATCCTGGCCGAGTGCGTGGCCTACACGGCGCTGCTGCAGAAGGTCTATACCGACTTCGGCTTCAAGGACATCATCTACAAGGTGGCGACGCGGCCCGCTGCGCGAATCGGCTCCGACGAGAGCTGGGACAAGGCCGAGCAAGCGTTGATCGAGAGCCTGCGCGCCAGCGGCTGCGACTTTGTCATCTCGCCGGGCGAGGGTGCCTTCTACGGCCCCAAGATCGAGTACACGCTGAAAGACGCCATCGGCCGGCAATGGCAATGCGGCACGATGCAGGTTGATTTCTCGATGGCCGAGCGGCTGGACGCGGTCTATGTGGCCGAGAGCAGCGAGCGCAAGCACCCGGTGATGCTGCACCGCGCCATCGTCGGCAGCCTCGAGCGCTTCATCGGCATCCTGATCGAACAGCATGCCGGCGCGCTGCCGGCCTGGCTGGCGCCGGTGCAGGTGGTGGTGACGGCGATCACCGACCAGCAGGCTGAATATGCCGCCGACGTGGCGAAAGCGCTGCAAAAACAAGGAGTTAGGACTCAGCTTGATTTGCGCAACGAGAAAATCAACTATAAAATCCGCGAGCATTCAATGCAAAAGGTTCCGTTCATCCTGGTCGTTGGCGACAAGGAGAAGGCAAACGGGGCCGTTGCCGTGCGCGCCCGGGGCAACCAGGACCTCGGTGTGATGCCCCTGGCAGACTTCCTCCAGAAGATCGGCAGTGACATCTCGACCAAGGTCTAGGAGCCACTGGCGCGCGTCTGATTATTTTCGTGGCCCGTCTGCCTTCGGGTTGCCACAGGAGCTGGAACCATCGCTACTTTCATGGACCGCCGCGTACCCAACGCGGAGCGCAAGCACAGGCTGAACCGGGAGATCATGGCGCCGAGCGTGCGCCTGAACGGGGTTGAAAACGAGCCCTTGGGCATCGTCAGCATCATGGATGCGCTGCGCATGGCGGGTGAGCTGGACGTCGATCTGGTCGAGATCGCGGCCGCGGCAGATCCTCCGGTGTGCCGGTTGATGGACTACGGCAAGTTCAAGTACCAAGAGCAGAAGAAGGCGGCCGAGGCCAAGAGCAAGCAGAAGGTCATCGAGATCAAGGAAGTCAAGTTCCGTCCGGGCACCGACGACGGCGACTACCACATCAAGTTGCGCAACCTGCGTCGCTTCATTGCCGAGGACGGCGACAAGGGCAAGGTCACGCTGCGGTTTCGCGGCCGCGAGATCACCCACCAGGACATCGGCATGCGCATGCTCGAGCGCATTCGCGACGAGCTGGCCGATGTCGCGATGGTCGAGCACATGCCCAAGCTCGAAGGGCGCCAGATGATCATGGTGCTGGCACCGAAGAGAAAGTAAGTTTCGAAGGATCTCGACGATGCGGTCTGGTCACCGCAGCGTCGAAAAAAGCGGCAGGCACTTCAGTGCCGCCGCGCAGAAGCGGCTGCAGGCCAACAAGTACATCGGATGCCCGATGTCGCCTGCCGCAGCACACATAGCAAGGAGCAGTCATGCCCAAGATGAAGACCAAGAGCAGCGCCAAGAAGCGTTTCCGCGTGCGCCCGGGTGGCACGGTCAAGCGGGGTCAGGCGTTCAAGCGCCACATCCTGACCAAGAAGACCACCAAGAACAAGCGCCACCTGCGGGGTACGGTCAGCGTGCACGAGACCAACATGGGCCACATGGCCCAGATGTTGCCGTTCGCCGGCCTGTAACCTACCCACAACGCACAAGGAGCTACACATGCCTCGCGTCAAACGTGGTGTAACGGCACACGCCCGCCACAAGAAGATCCTCGCCCTGGCCAAGGGTTTCCGCGGCCGCCGCAAGAACGTCTACCGCATCGCCAAGCAGGCGGTGATGAAGGCCGGCCAATACGCCTACCGTGACCGCCGCACCCGCAAGCGGGTGTTCCGTCAGCTCTGGATCGCGCGCATCAACGCCGCGAGCCGGGGCCTCGGCATCACCTACAGCAGGTTCATGGCCGGCCTCAAGAAGGCCAACATCGACATCGACCGCAAGGTGCTGTCGGACATGGCCATCCACGACCCGGCTGCCTTTAGCAGCATCGTCGACAAGGTGAAGGCTCAGCTGGCTTGATTGCTCGCCGCCGGCCCTGCGCCGGTGGCACTCAAGTTCTTGAAGGCCGTCACCTCGTGGCGGCCTTTTTTTGTTTTCGCTTTGCATCCATGAACGATCTCGAGACCCTTGTCAGCGCCGCGCAAACCGAGTTCGACGCGTCCCACCAGAGCGCCGAGCTGGAAAACGCCAAGGCGCGCTATATCGGCAAGAGCGGCCGAATCACCGAGTTGCTCAAGGGACTGGGCGCGCTGCCCCCGGACGAGAAAAAGTCGCGTGGCGCCGAGATCAACCAGGCCAAGGCCCGCATCGAAGCCGCGCTGCAAACCGCCCGCGAGCGCCTGGCCGAAGAGGATCTGAGTGCGCAGTTGCGCGCCGAGGCGCTGGACGTGACGCTGCCCGGTCGTCGCCGCGGCAGCGGTGGCGTGCACCCGGTGAGCCGCACCATCGAGCGCATCGAGGCCATCTTTGCCAGCATGGGTTTCGACGTCGCCGAAGGCCCCGAGATCGAGACCGACTGGATGAGCTTCACGGCGCTCAACAACCCCGAGAACCACCCCGCGCGCTCGATGCAGGACACCTTCTACGTTGACATGAAGGACACGCAAGGCCACTGGCTCAACCTGCGCCCGCACACCAGCCCGATGCAGGTGCGCTACGCCCGCGCGCATGCGGCCCGGTACGCTGGCGTCGACCCCATGCCCGAGATCCGCGTCATCGCGCCCGGCCGTACCTACCGCATCGACAACGACGCCACGCACACGCCGATGTTCCACCAGTGCGAAGGCCTGTGGATCGGCGAGAACGTCAGCTTCAAGGACCTGAAGGTCGTGTTCACCAGTTTCGTGCGCGAGTTCTTCGAGACCGACGACTTCGACGTGCGATTCCGCCCCAGTTTCTTCCCCTTCACCGAGCCCAGCGCCGAGATCGACATCGCCTTCCGCAGCGGGCCACTGGCCGGGCGCTGGCTCGAGGTGGCCGGCTCGGGCCAGGTGCACCCGAACGTGGTGCGCGCCTATGGTCTGGACCCCGAGCGCCACATCGGCTTCGCCTTCGGCATGGGCCCGGATCGCCTCGCCATGCTGCGCTATGGCATCGACGATCTGCGCCTGATGTTCGACGGCGACCAACGCTTTCTGAAGCAGTTCAACTGAAATGAAACAGCCCCCACGCTCACTTCGTTCGCTGCCCCCGGGCCCTGACAAGGGCCCCTTCGTGGCCCTTGGGGCGGTCAGTACCTTCGGAACGGCCGGGCGGTACTGACATGCAATTCCCCGAATCCTGGCTGCGCGAGTTCTGCAACCCGCCGCTGAGCACGCAACAGCTTGCCGACCTGCTGACCATGTCCGGCATGGAGGTCGAAGAGCTGCGCCCGGTGGCGCCGCCTTTCACCGGCGTTGTCGTGGCCGAGATCCTCACCGCCGACCCGCACCCGAGTGCCGATCGCCTGCGTGTTTGCACAGTGGATGCAGGCGTCTACTCGAAGGACGGCCCACTGCAGATCGTCTGCGGCGCACCGAATGCACGTGTCGGCATCAAGGTGCCGCTGGCCATCGTCGGCGCCGAGTTGCCGCCCGCTGATGACACAAAGTCAGACGGCAAGCCGTTCAGGATCGGCGTCGGCAAGCTGCGCGGCGTCGAGAGCCTGGGCATGCTGTGCTCGGCGCGCGAGCTGAAGATTGCCGACGACCACGGTGGCCTGCTCGAGCTGGCAGCAGATGCCCCGTTGGGCGCCAACGTTCGCGACTGGCTGCGCCTGGACGACACGGTGTTCACGCTCAAGCTCACGCCCAACCTGGCGCACGGCCTGAGCGTGTACGGCATCGCGCGTGAAGTTTCGGCCTTGACCGGTGCGGCGTTGCGCACGCCAGAGATTGCGCCGATGGTCCCGGCGCTCGACGAGAAGCTGCCCGTCGACGTGCAGGCGGCCGACCTCTGCGGCCGCTTCTCGGGCCGCATCGTGCGTGGCGTGAATACCAAGGCGAAGACGCCGGCCTGGATGGTCGAGCGCCTGGCGCGCTGCGGGCAACGCAGCGTGACGGCACTGGTGGACATCTCCAACTACGTGATGTTCGAGTATGGCCGCCCGTCGCACATCTTCGACCTCGACAAGATCCATGAGCGACTGGTCGTGCGCTGGGGCCGCAAGGGTGAGACGCTCAAGCTGCTCAACGGCAGCACCATCGAAGTCGACGAACAGGTCGGCGTGATCGCTGATGCCCAGGCTGTCGAGTCACTGGCCGGCATCATGGGCGGCGACGCCACCGCGGTGTCGGACGACACGCGCAACATCTATGTCGAGGCCGCGTTCTGGTGGCCCGAGGCGGTGCAGGGCCGCTCGCGCCGCTACAACTTCAACACCGATGCCGGCCACCGTTTCGAGCGCGGTGTCGACCCCGCGCTGACGGTGGCGCACGTCGAGCACATCACGCGGCTGATCATCGACATCTGCGGCGGTGCCGACACCGCCTGCGGGCCGATTGACGATCAGGTGCTGCGCCTGCCGCAGGCATCGCCGGTGACGCTGCGCGTGGCACGTGCCGAGCGCGTGATCGGCATGCCGATCAGCCAGGTGCAATGCGCCGAGGTCTTCAGCCGGCTGGGGCTGCACTTCACCGAACAACCCGGTGTGCTGACCGTGCTGCCGCCGAGCTGGCGTTTCGACCTGCGCATCGAAGAGGATCTGATCGAGGAGATCGTGCGCGTCATCGGCTACGACCGGCTACCAGCCACGCCGCCGGTAGCGCCGGTGACGCCGCGCGTGCGTCGCGAGTCGCGCCGCAGCGGCCACGCCGTGCGCCACCTGCTGGCCGCGCTGGACTATCAGGAGGTGATCAGCTTCAGCTTCGTCGAAGAGCGCTGGGAATGCGAACTGGCCGGCAACGCCGACCCGATCCGCGTGCTCAACCCCATCGCCGCGCCCTTGGCGGTGATGCGTTCCAGCCTCGTCGGCAGCCTGGTGCAGGGCCTGCGCCACAACCTGACGCGCAAGGGCTCGCGGGTGCGTCTCTTTGAGCTGGGCCGCGTCTTCATGCGCGACACCAGCGTGGAAGACGGCCCGCTCACCGTGGCCGGCGTGCACCAGCCGATGCGCGTCGCCGGCCTGGCCTATGGGCCGGCCGACACCGTGCAATGGGCGCGCAAGGAGCAAGCGGTCGACTTCTTCGACGTCAAGGGCGATGTCGAGGCGCTGCTGGCGCCGCGCGAGGTGCGCTTCGTGGCCGCCGAGCATCCCGCGCTGCACCCCGGCCGCAGCGCGCGCGTCGAGGTCGGCGGCCGCGCCATCGGCCACGTCGGCGAGCTGCATCCGCGCTGGCGCCTGGCCTACGAGCTGGCGCACGCGCCGGTGCTGTTTGAGCTGGATCTCGACGCGGTGCTGGACGTGCCGATGCCGGCGTTTCGGGCCGTGACGCGCCAGCAACCCGTGTGGCGCGACCTCGCGCTGGTGCTGCGCGACGACGTGCCGCACGACGCGCTGATGGCGAGCCTGCGGGCCGACCCCGCTGGGCTGATCCAGTCGGCAAAGCTGTTCGACCTCTACAAGCCCGTCACGTCCGTGGTCGGCCTGGAGGCCGGAGAGCGCAGCCTGGCGGTGCGCCTGGAGTTGCTCGACTTCGACAGCACTCTCACCGAAGATCGTATCGAGGCCGCGATGAGCGCGGCCGTGGCCCGCGTGCAGACGGGCTTTGGCGCCCGGCTTCGCGCCTGACCGGAGAACCATTCATGGCCACCGACCACCCGCCCGGCGACGACCCGATCATCCTGGCCTCGCTCGAGGCACCCACCCTGACCAAGGCCGAACTGGCCGAGTTGCTGTTTGACCGCCTGGGCCTGAACAAGCGCGAGTCCAAGGACATGGTCGAGGCCTTCTTCGAGATCGTGCACGGCACGCTCGTCACCGGCCAGGACGTCAAACTGTCGGGCTTTGGCAACTTCAACATCCGGCGCAAGGCGCCTCGCCCCGGGCGCAACCCGCGCACCGGCGAGTCGATCCCGATCAAGGCCCGCGACGTGGTGACCTTCCACGCCAGCCACAAGTTGAAGTCGATGGTGCAGGGCGATACCCCGCCCGATGGGGACTTCGAGTAGAGTCTAGATTTGCCTACTGATCCCATTGATTTCAATGGAGAAAGCGCTCCCCACCATCCCGGCCAAACGCTACTTCACCATCGGTGAGGTGAGCGAGCTGTGCGGGGTGAAGCCCTACGTGCTGCGCTATTGGGAGCAAGAGTTCACTCAACTCAAACCCATGAAGCGGCGGGGCAACCGGCGCTACTACCAGCACCACGAAGTGCTGCTCATCCGGCGCATCCGCGGCCTGCTCTACGACCAGGGCTTCACGATCAGCGGTGCACGCAACCGGCTGTCGGATGCCGCGGTGCCGGGTGTGCGAGGTATTGCGCTTGATGGGCAGGACGACGAGCCCACCGTGGCGGCAACATTGTCCAACGGGCCGTTGGCCGAGGCTGCCGCGGCCATGTCGGCGGCACCGGCCAGCCCGGACCTGCCGCGCGACCAGCTGCGCGCCGAACTCATCTC
>JANPMR010000668.1:0-3520 GCA_031427055.1 Rubrivivax sp. | reverse complement strand
GTCTTCATCTCCGGCCACATCGCCAAACGCGAGGGCAAGCCCTGGGTCGGCCAGCTCGGCCTGACCATGAGCACCGACGAAGGCAAGGCCGCGGCGCGCGCCATCGCCATCGACCTCATGGGCACCTTGCAGGCCGCCGTGGGCGACCTGGCCACGGTGCAGCGCATCGTCAAGGTGCTGAGCCTGGTGAACAGCACGCCCACCTTCACCGAGCATCACCTGGTGACCAACGGCTGCAGTGAACTGCTGGGCGAGGTCTTCGGCGCCGAGGTGGGAGCGCATGCGCGCAGCGCCTTCGGCGTGGCGCAGTTGCCGATGGGCGCCTGCGTCGAAATCGAGCTGATCGCGCAGGTCGCTTGAAGCTGACCGCCACGATGGGCTTCGCGGCCGCGGCCGTGGTGCCGCCCGCGGCCGTGGCTGTCGCGCTGGTCACGCAACATGTCTTCGGCATGCAGCCCTGTCCCTGGTGCGTGCTGCAGCGCCTGATCTTCGTGTCGATTGCGCTGGCGGCACTGGCGGCGCTGCTGATGCGCTCGGCGCTTGTGCGCCGCGCGCTGGCGGCCGTGATGGCGGTGCTGGCAGCCAGCGGCATCGCGGCGGCACTGTGGCAGCACTTCGTGGCGGCGCAGAGCGCGTCGTGCAATCTCACGCTGGCCGATCGCATCGTCGGCGCCACCGGCCTTGACGCCGCGCTGCCCCAGGTGTTTGCCGCCTACGCCAGTTGCGCCGACGCCGCGGCCACGCTGCTGGGCGTGCCGTATGAGTTCTACAGCCTGACGCTGTTCGTCGGCTTGGGCGCCATCGCGATCTGGGTGTTCACGCGGCCCATCAACTGACGTAGAAAGGGCCGCATGAAGCGGCCCCTTCGCGATGCGCCGAGAGGCGCGCGATCAGCCTTGAACCGGCTTGCGGCGGCGCGTGGCCACACCCGCGGCAGCGAAGGCCAGCATGGCGAGCGAAAGGCTCGCCGGTTCCGGCACACGGATGTTGGTGCCGCCGCCGGTCCAGATCACTTGGTCCTGACGGCCCGGGCCGCTGCTTGAAAAGGGCGAGTCGTCGGTGGACTTGAGGACGTAGATCGACTGCGTCCAGCTCGTCAGAGCGCCCGAGAGGCTGAGCAGCTGGTTGGCGCCGTAGTAGCCGTTGACTGCATTCGTCGCAGTGGCGGTAGCCGATGCCGACGAAAACGTGCCGCTGGCCAGCGTCGTGTCGGCGTCGTAGGTGATGTTCCAGACCGCCAATTGCATGGCGGTCGAGAAGTCATCCCTCAATGTCGACGTCGTACCGTTGAAGAGACTGCCCTCCCTCACGAACGTGAACAGCTTGGCCAGCTTGATGGCCTTGTCGCCGCTGAAGTAGTCGGCGCCCGAGACCACGGTGTACTCACCATTGCTGTAGGTTGCCGGCAGGTTGATGTGCTCGTACAGGTCAACACAAAGCGCTTCGAAGGTGCCGGTCACAGACAGAATCTCAGAATTTGTGACCGTCACGTTGAACGCACCGGCGGGGCCGTTGTACGTCGGCGATGTCACGCTGACCGCATTGCCGTTGGTGTAAGCCCAGCTATTGAAGGTGACGGTGGCCGCTTGCGCGCCAAAGGTGCTGGCAACCAGCGTGGCGCCGGCGCAGAAACGGATGAGGGTGTTCGACTTCATGGTCATGGGGTTCGGGTTGGGCGCCTTGGATGGCGGGTCTGATCTCGTGACGAGACGTTACCGCCTGCACCCCCCTAAGTCATCCCGCAGCCACGGGGGACGCCCCTCGCATGCAGGGTCCGCGGGGTGACGTATTGCACGGCGAATGCCGTGGCGCGCGTCGCCTGCCTTGCCCGCCCCCGGTTCGCGGGGGGTCAGTTCAGCGCAGCGACCGGTTGATCGCGCCGAGTGCCACCGCGCCAGGGCACAGCTCGGCCTCACGCAGCCGGTTGAGGGCCTGCGGCACGGTGTTGAGCGCGTGGTGCAGGTCACCCGCCTGCGCCTCGACGAGCATCAAGCCCGTCGCAATCTCGCCGTCAGCGTGCAGCGCCTGCACCTGGCGCAGCGCCGCGATGCGGTCGGTGGGGTCGTGGCTGTCATGCAGCTTGCGCAGGCGCATCACGCTGCCGTCGGCCTGCGGCAGCTCGAGCACCTCGCCAGGGGCCGGCGTAGCCTTGATTTCGGCCGCGAGATCGATGAAGTCGATGCGGTTGAGGGCCTCGTTGTGGGCGCGCACGTGGTCGTAACTGCGCGTGCTGCCGGCGTGGTTGTTGAAGGCCACGCAGGGGCTGATGACGTCAATGAAGGCGGCGCCGCCGTGGCGCAGCGCGCCCTTGATCAGCGGCACCAGCTGATCCTTGTCGCCCGAGAAACCGCGCCCGACGTAGGTGGCACCGAGTTGCAGCGCCAGCGCCACCAGGTCGATCGGCGCATCGGCGTTGCGCACGCCCTTCTTGCTGGTGCTGCCGCGGTCGGCGGTGGCCGAGAACTGGCCTTTCGTGAGGCCGTAGACGCCGTTGTTCTCGACGATGTAGGTCATGTTGACGCCGCGGCGCATGACATGCGCAAACTGGCCCAGGCCGATGGACGCCGAGTCGCCGTCGCCGCTGATGCCCAGGTAGAGCAGTTCGCGATTGGCCAGGTTGGCGCCGGTCAGCACGCTGGGCATGCGCCCGTGCACGGTGTTGAAACCGTGGCTGGCGCCCAGAAAGTAGTCGGGCGTCTTGCTGCTGCAGCCGATGCCGCTGAGCTTGGCCACGCGGTGCGGCTCGATGTCGAGCTCCCAGCAGGCCTGCACGATGGCCGCCGAGATTGGATCGTGTCCGCAGCCGGCACACAGCGTGCTGATCTTGCCTTCGTAGTCGCGCCGCGTGTAGCCCACCGCGTTGCGTGTCAGGCTGGGGTGGTGCAGCCTCGGTTTGGCGATGTAGGTCATCTCGGCTCCCGCCGGGCCGCCCCAAGGGAGCCGAACGCCCCCTCGGGGGGCAGCGTACACAGTGAGCTTGGGGGCATCATTTGATTCTTTCGCGACGGGGCGCCACGGCCAAGGCATGCACGTGGCGTGTAATGGCCTGGGCGATGAAGCGCGCCGTGATCGGCGTGCCGTCGAAGTGCAGCACGGGCAGCAGTTGCGCCGGGTCGATCTCGAGTTCGTTGACGAGCAGCGAGCGCATCTGCGCGTCGCGGTTCTGCTCGACCACGAACACCGGGTCGTGCGCGGCGATGAACTCGGCCACGCTGGCCGCGAACGGAAAGGCGCGCAGGCGCAGCGCGTCGACATGGATGCCTGCCTCGGCCAGCACGGTCAGCGCCTCGTCCATGGCCGGTGCGGTAGAGCCAAAGTACAGCACGCCCAGGCGCGTTTTCTTCGCCGCGGCGCGCACCACCGGCTGCGGCGCCAGGATGGCCGCGGTGGCGAACTTCTTCAGCAGCCGCTGCACATTGAGCATGTAGTCAGGCCCCGCCTCGGAGTAGCGCGCGTACTCGTCACGTGTGGTGCCGCGCGTGAAGTAAGCGCCCTTGCTCGGGTGCGTGCCGGGCAGCGT
>JANPMR010000667.1:0-2535 GCA_031427055.1 Rubrivivax sp. | reverse complement strand
GCCGCGGTGGCGCTGAAGAATGCGCGGCTGTTCGAAGAGGCGCAGGCCGCCAAGGCCTTGGCCGAATCGGCCAACGAAGCCAAGAGCAGCTTCCTGGCCACCATGAGCCACGAGATCCGCACGCCGATGAATGGCGTCATCGGCATGAGCGGGCTGCTGCTGGAGACGAATCTCGACGACGAGCAGCGCGAGCTGGCGCGCACCGTGCGCGACAGCGGCGAGAGCCTGCTGACCATCATCAACGACATCCTGGACTTCTCGAAGATCGAGGCCGTCAAGCTCGATATCGAGAGCGCGCCGTTTGCACTGCGCGAGTGCGTGGGCTCGGCGGTGGAACTGGTGAAGCACCGCGCTGCCGAGAAGGGGCTCGGGCTGGTGCTGGCCATCGCCGACGACGTGCCCGGCAGCGTCTTGGGCGACAGCACGCGGCTGCGGCAGATCCTGCTGAACCTGCTGTCCAACGCGCTGAAGTTCACCGACGCGGGCCAGGTGCGGCTGACGGTCGAAAAGCGCGGCACCGACGAGCTGCACTTCGCCGTAATAGACAGCGGCATCGGCCTCACGCCCGCCGGCATGGCCAAGCTGTTCCAGAGCTTCAGCCAGGCCGACAGCAGCACCACACGCAAGTACGGCGGCACGGGGCTGGGGCTGGTCATCAGCAAGCGGCTGGCCGAGGTGATGGGCGGCACGATGACGGCCGAAAGCGCAGGCGCGGGCCAGGGCAGCACCTTCCGCTTCCACATCAAGGCCGAGGCCGTCGCCGCCGCGGCGCCTGCGGACAAGCCCGCCGGCGAGATGGCCAAGAGAACCGCCATCGACCCGCAGATGGCCGCACGCCACCCGCTGCGCATCCTGCTGGCCGAAGACAACCTGGTGAACCAGAAGCTGGCGCTGCGCCTGCTCAGTCAGATGGGCTACACGGCCGACGTGGCGGTCAACGGCCTCAAAGCACTCGAAGCCGTCGACGCCAAACCCTACGACGTGGTGCTGATGGACGTGCAGATGCCCGAGATGGACGGCCTCGAAGCATCCCGCCGAATCACGGCGAAGTGGCCGCCGGGCAAGCGCCCGCGCATCGTGGCCATGACGGCCAACGCCATGCAGGGCGACCGCGAACAGTGCCTGGCCGCCGGCATGGACGACTACGTGACCAAGCCGATCCGGGTGGATGCGCTGGTGCAGGCGCTGCTGGCGGCCACGCCGTGTGCGGGGGGCGCGCCATGAGCCTTAACGCTACGAAAGGCACTCCAATGAGCCCGCAGGCTGGTCCGGTGCGCGCGACTCAGGCCGCCACCGAGCGCGCCTGCAGGTTCAAGTTCAGGCTCACGCGCAGTGCTTGCAAGATGGCCGCCAGGTTGTCCATGCTGGGGTTGCCGCGCGGCGACAACATGCGGTGCAGGCTCTTGCTGGGCCGTGCGGTCAGGGTGGCGAGTTGCTCGAAGCCAATGGTCGCGTTCACCAGGTCGCGCAAGATCAGTCGCGCGGTCTCGGGCTCGCCATTGAGGAAGAGCGTGGCCGCCTCGTCGAACAAGGCATGGGCGAAGGCTGGGTCGCGCTCGACGCGTTCCACCACCGTGTGTTTGAAGTCGCGGGTCAGTGCCATGCAGTCACTCCTGTTCGCGGCGCCGCGCCTTGCGCGCCGCAGCGGTCTTTCGGGCCTTGTACTCGGCGAACAAGGCCTTGGCCCGTTCGATGTCGCGCTGTTGGCCGCGCTTGGTGCCGCCGCCGAACAGCACGATCAGGGCCACGCCGTCCTTGGCCAGATAGATGCGGTAGCCCGGCCCCCAGTCGATCATCACCTCACCCATGCCGCTGAACCACTTGATGCTGGCGGTGTTGCCCAGTTCCAACCTCAACTTGGCCGTCGTCACCTTGGCGGCGGCTTGAGGATCCAGGCTGTCAAACCACCGCTTGTACGGGTTCGATCCATCCTCTCGCAGGTACTCAACGACTTGAATGCCCATGCAGAATGGTAACTTATACGTTTCTATTTGGGCAAGCGACCGCACACCGCGCGGCGGGGCGACGCGTGAACCAACGCAACAACTCGATGCGCGCACAGCGGATCAGTTCAGACACGGCCTGGCCCAGCCGGAGCGAGTTCGCCCGGGCGAAGTTCTGGGCCAGCGCGGCCGCGTCGTCGTCCAGCGTGAGCGTGGTTCGCATGACGGCACCTGTTGAAATGGTGAAGAAGTGACGCAGTCGATCGATCAGCGATTCAAACACGCGCAAGCGCCGCGGCCCCTGTGCCGTGCCTTGACCACAGCGGAGCAACAACCGTGACAGACCCCCAGCATCACCCCATCACCGACCTGGCCCGTGCCGGCCGCCATGCCGACGCCGTGCAAGCCGCCACCACCGCGCTGGCCGCGCCCGGCCTGCCGGTGGCCGAACGGCACGCCCTGCTGGACCAGCGCATCCACAGCCTGGTGGCGCTTTGTGAACTGCCGCGTGCACTGGCCGACGCGCAGGCGCGGCTGGCGCTGGCCGAGCAGACGCGTTCGCGTTCACGTTCGCAGGCCCAGCGCGCGGCTG
>JANPMR010000666.1:0-3399 GCA_031427055.1 Rubrivivax sp. | reverse complement strand
GCCGGCGGCTGCTTCTACCGCCCGACGCTGGTCACCGGCGTCGACACCGCGTCGGAGATCGTGCGCGACGAGGTCTTTGGCCCCGTGCTGTGCGTGCAGACCTTTCGCACGCCGGCCGAGGCCATCGAGCTGGCCAACCACACCGCCTATGGGCTGGCGGCGTCGGTCTGGAGCGAGTCCATCGGTCAGGCCATGGAAGTCGCCGCGGCGATGAACGCGGGCGTGGTGTGGGTCAACGGTGCCAACCTGTTCGATGCCGCCTGCGGCTTTGGCGGCGTGCGCGAAAGCGGCTTTGGCCGCGAGGGCGGGCGCGAGGGGCTGATCGAGTACCTCAAGCCGCGTGGCGCCGCCGCGGCGCCGGCAGCCCGGCGCAAGAAGGTCGCGGCCGCAGCGGCCGCCACGGCCACGCGCGCCGCCATCGACCGCACCGCCAAGCTCTACATCGGCGGCGCGCAAGCCCGGCCTGACAGCGGCTACAGCCGCGAGGTGCATGCCGGCGGCCAAATGCTGGGCGTGGTGCCCGAGGGCAACCGCAAGGACATCCGCAATGCCGTCGAGGCCGCGGTCAAGGCCAGCGGCTGGCGGCGCAGCGCGGCGCATTCGCGCGCCCAGGTGCTGTACTACATCGCCGAGAACCTGCTTGCCCATGCGGTGCGCTTCGAGTCTTGTCTGGCGCCGGTGGTCGGTGCTGATCAGGCGCAGGCCGAGGTCGAAGCCTCGGCGCGGCGCTTGTTCACCTGCGCCGCCTGGGCCGACAAGTTTGATGGCGCCGTGCACCAGCCGCCGATGCACGGCCTGGCGCTGGCGCTGCACGAGCCCGTGGGCGTGATCGGCATCGTCGCGCCGGCTGACACGCCCTTGCTCGGCCTGATCTCGCTCGTCGCGCCGGCCCTCGCGATGGGCAACCGTGTCGTCGCCGTGCCTTCGATGGCGCAGCCGCTGATCGCAGCCGAGCTCTACGCGCTGCTGCAGACCTGCGACCTGCCGGGCGGGGTGCTGAATCTGGTCACCGGCGACGCCGACGCACTGACCGATACCCTGGCCGCACACCGCGATGTCGATGCGCTCTGGCACCACGACGCGCGCCCGGACGTGCACCAGCGCCTGGAAGCTGCCTCAAGCGTCAACCTCAAGCGCACCTGGGTTGCCAGCGGCACACCGCGCGACTGGTTTGACGATGCGCAGGCCGCAGGACGCGAGTTCCTGCAGCACGCCACGCGGGTGAAGAACATCTGGGTGCCGTACGGCGTTTGACGGCACCCCACCATGAGCACTGCACCCGCCGCCGAGACCCTGCACCACGCCGCGCCCTCGCAACTGTGCATCGGCATGTTCGTTCATCTCGAACTGGGCTGGACCGAGCACCCGTTTCCCTTCTCCAGCTTCAAGATCAAATCGCCCGAGCAGATTGCCACTATCCAGGGCTTGGGCTTGCGGCGGGTGCGTTACTCGCCCGATCGAAGCGATGCCGAACCGCTGCCGCCGCCGAAGATCGACCCCGGCCAGGCGGATGCGCCGGCCGAGCCCACACCGTCGCCACATTCCGAGCTGCTGCAGGCCAAGCGCCAACGCATCGAGCGCCTGGTCGCGCACCGGGCGCGCGTCGATGCCTGCGAGAAAGAGGTGCTGTCCAAGGCGCGCATCGTCAAGTCGCTGACCCAGAACCTCTTTGCCCAGCCGGCACAGGTGCGCAAGGACGCCACCGAGCTGGTCGACGACATGGCGCGCTCGCTGCTGGTGGACAGCGACATCGCCATCCACCTGATGGCCGACAAGGTCGGCAAGGAAGAGGTCTACCTGCACAGCCTGAACGTGACCATGCTGTCGATGATGCTGGCCAAGGAACTCAAGGCGCCGGCCGAGGCGATGCGCGCACTGGGCCTGGGCGCCCTGTTTCATGACATCGGCAAGATCGACATGCCCGACCGCGTGGTGCGCAAGACCGAAGCCTGGACCAAGGCCGAACTTGGCCTGCTGCAACAGCATTGCGCCCGCGCTCTGGAGCTGGCGCGCAAGCTCGAACTACCCGCCGAGGCGCTGCCGGTGCTGACCCAGCACCATGAGCTGCTGGACGGCAGCGGCTACCCCAAGGGCCTGAAGGGCGACCAGATTTCGCTGCTGGCGCGCATCGTGGCGCTGGTCAACCGCTACGACAACCTGTGCAACCCGAACGACCCGGCCAAGGCGATGACACCGCACGAGGCGCTGTCGACGATCTTCGGCCAGCAGCGCACCTTGTTCGACGCCAACGCCTTGACCACCTTCGTGCGTTGCATGGGCATCTACCCGCCGGGGACGATCGTGGTGCTGAACAACGGCGCCATCGGCATGGTCACCGCGGTCAATTCGAGCCGCCCACTCAAGCCCAGCGTGCTGATCTACGACCCGGCATTCAAGCGCGAAGAAGCGATCGTCGTCGACCTGGAACGAGAGCCCGACGTGAGCATCGCGCGCACCTTGCGGCCGCAGCAGCTCTCGAACGAAGTGCACACCTATTTGTCGCCACGCCGGCGCATCACGCACTACTTCGACGCCGAGCCGAAGGGCTGAGAGTGTGAGAGGTCCGGTCAGGCCGGCAGCGTGGCGCCGCGCAGTGCCAGCGCGATCTCGCTGGCCTGCCAGACTTTGATGCGGTGCTCGGCGGCAAAGGGGCGTGCGGTGTCGGTCAGGTCGCCCAGGCCAACGAGCAGCGCGTCTTGCGCTTCGGCGGCCTCACGCGCCGCCTGCAGTGCGCGCAGGGCCTCGAGCCCGGTGCGCGCCGATTTCCAGCGCCGCGCACTGACCAGCATGCGCCGGCCCTGGCGCTCGAGCACGAAATCCACCGCGTCGCCGCTGCCGCGCTGCACGGTGTAGCCGTCGAGCTTGAAGGCGTCTTCGAGCAAGCGGCTGAAGGCCGGCCAGGCCATCGCCGACACGGCCTGGCGCGTGGCTTCCACGCGGGCCGCGCTGGGCACGCGCGCCTGGCGCCAGGCGGCGATGGCCGCAATCACCGCGAACGGAAAGCCCGACAGCAACGCCGCGCCGCGGTACTCGGCCGGCAACAAGGCCGCGGCCACGGCGCCCAGCACGACGGCAATCGCCAGGCTCACCCACCAGGGTGAACGCAGCAGCACCGCGAAGAGCGAGTTCTTGGCCATCTGGAACTTGAAGTTCATGCGCGGGTTCCCGGTCGACAGCGCGGCTGGCGGCGACGCGGCCGCCGGCCCCACGGGTCTGTCGAAAAACTTGACATTCTGGGGCCGCCGGGCGGGCGCGCCTTCGCTAAGCTGATGATTCACAAGGGTTTCCACCAGCAGGCAAGAATCCTGCGTGCTCCCTGGGCCTTGCCCGAAGATCTCCTTCGGCCGTGACGGGATGTAAACCCATGAAACTGAATCTTGCCGCTGGCGCCGCCGCGAT
>JANPMR010000665.1:0-10749 GCA_031427055.1 Rubrivivax sp. | reverse complement strand
ACTTTTTTTTCAAAACCTTGTCAAGCACTTGGCCTTTCTGCTTTCTTCGATTTGGGTGTCGTGCCGCTTGGCCGCTTCACTTCGTTCGTCTTCAGCAGAGCCTATGACTATAGCATGGCTCTTTGTGGCCGCGCAAGTTGTCGCCTGCAAAGCGCGAATCAATGCGCGCCGCGCGCCTGCATGGCCAGCCGCCATGCCTCGGCGGGGTCATCTGCACCAACGACTTTGTCCACATGCGGTGCGAGCAGGCGGATGTCGGCACGCAGGACACGCTGCTTAACGGACGCGATGCGCGCGGGGTGCATCGAGAAGCTGCGCAGTCCCATGGCCAACAGCAACTCGGTGAAGGCGGTGTCGCCAGCCATCTCGCCACACACGCTGACGTATCGCCCAAGCGCGTTGGCGCGCGCAATGGTCTGCTGCAGAAGCTGCAGGACCGCGGGGTGCCATGGATCGTAGAGGTGCGCCACGGCCTCGTCGGCACGATCAATGGCCAAGGTGTATTGGATGAGGTCATTCGTGCCAACGGATACGAAATCGAAGTGGCGCAGGAAGCGGTCGATCATCAGCGCCGCGGCCGGAACTTCAATCATGGCTCCGACTTCGACGCGCCCGTAGGCCCGGCCAAGCTCGTCAAGCTGTTGCCGTGCGCGGGCTAGGCAGTCAAAGACCAGTCTGACCTCGCCCAGGTGAGCCACCATCGGTATCAGGATGCGGACCTTTCCGAACGCGCTAGCGCGCAGCATGGCCCGCAGTTGCTGGCGGAACATGCCAGGTTCTGAAAGGCTCCAGCGGATGGCACGCAAACCCAGCGCCGGGTTCAGGCCATGCCCGTGGCGCAACTCCTGAGCGCTCATGCGCTCAAGAGGCTTGTCGGCCCCGATATCTACGGTGCGGATGGTCACCGGAAGGCCGTGCAGCGCCAGCACCGCGTCGCGGTAGACCTCGAATTGTTCGTCTTCGCCTGGCAGATCCGCGCCACGATTCATGAACAGGAACTCGCTGCGGAACAGCCCCACACCAACCGCGCCGGCCTCCAGCGCCCCGGCACCGTCGCCGGGACCCTCGATGTTGGCCAGCAGTTCCACCGGCTGGCCGTCAAGTGTGACTGCCGGCGTGTGCCGTAGACGATCAAGTCGCGCGCGCTCGAGTTCGCTTTGACGCTGGCGGAACCGATACTCCTCCAGCACGATAGGCGTCGGGTTGACGATCACGATCCCGGCGTCACCATCGATCACCACCCAGTCGTCCTGGCGGATCAGCCGGCTGGCCTCGCGGGCCCCAACGACCGCCGGGATGTCCATGCTGCGCGCGACGATGGCCGTGTGCGAGGTGCGCCCACCGACGTCGGTGACGAAGCCCCTGAACACGCTGCGTTTGAACTGCATCATGTCGGCCGGCGCGACGTCGCTGGCCACCAGAACGAGCGGGTCTTCGCCCGCAAAGTCGCGAGGTCCGCGCGGCCCCGACGCTTCGTCGGCCGCCGCGGGCCCCGAAGTGCGCATGAGCTCGCGCAGAAGGCGCTCCACCACCTGCTCGACATCGGCCTTGCGTTCGCGCAGGTAGGCGTCTTCCATCTCGTCGAACTGGCGCGCCAGTACCTCAAGCTGGGCCGACACCGCCCACTCGGCGTTGTAGTGGCGCCCACTGATCCATGTCTTGGTAGCGTCGGCCAGCGTGTCATCGTTCAGCAGCATCAGGTGAACGTCGAGTAACGCGGCCAGCTCCTGCGGCGCCTCGACCGGCAGCTCATTCTTCAACGACTCAAGCTCGGCCGCCACGGCGTCGCGGGCGGCGCGGAGGCGGTCGATCTCATGCTGGATGCGGTCGACGCCGACGAAGTAATGCGCCACGTCGACCCGACTGGATGCCACCAGCACCGCCCTGCCGATGGCAACGCCGCGTGAGACGGGCAGGCCGAACACCTGGATGCTCAATGAAGTGCCTTCGTGTTGCGCGCGCCACCACCCACCTCGCGGATGTCCAGCGTGCTTGTGGACTCAATGTAGCGCAGCACCGCCCCAGTCGCGCGCGCTGCGCTCGACGGCGTTACTCGCCCTCGCCGAATTTGCCTTCGATCAGCCGGCGCAGCGCGTCCATGGCGTCCTGGGCGTCGGGGCCCTCGACCTCGATATCGACCTGGCTGCCCATGCCTGCGGCCAGCATCATCACGCCCATGATGCTCTTGGCGTTGACGCGGCGGCCGTTGCGGCTGAGATGCATTTCGCTCTTGAACCCTCCGGCCAGCTTGGTCAGCTTGGCAGAGGCGCGGGCGTGCAGGCCCAGCTTGTTACTGATCGTGATGCTGGACTGGATCATGGCTGGCGGGAGGTGTCGGCTGATTCTGGCGGCGCGGCACGGACACGTGCATGGCGCCCTGCGCGGCGCCCGCCACGGCACGCACCACAAGGTCGTCGAGCGGCAAATCGGCGTAGCAGAGCGTTCGCCAGAGCATGGGCACGCTGACACCAGCGACCACCCGCGTACTGGCGTCATCGGCAGCGGCCAGCGCCGCGTTGCAAGGCGTCGCACCAAAGACATCGGCCAGGATCAACACGTCGCCGGGGGGCAACTCGGCCAGCGCGGCACGCACATGTTGTTCAGTTTGCTGCAAAGTGGCGCCGGGCTGGACATCGACCGCACTTAGGCGACTGCTGCAGTCCGGGTAGGCGTGCTGCGCCACAGCCCGCAGTGACGAGGCGAGCGGGGCGTGAGCAACGAGCAGTAGGCTGGCCATGGGTCGCTTCTTCAGGCTTGATTATCGGCAGCTTGACGGCCGCCGCGCAAAAACCAACCGTAGGCGCAAGCGCTCAACACCAGCAAGACACTGAACGCGAGCCGGAAGGCATCGCCCTCGGCCGCACCCAAGGCGCGCAGCGTGTCGATCAGCAAACCCAGACCCCACTGGACGCAGAACACGCCCGCAAAGATGACGAGATTGAAGGCGGAGAGCGCCCGCCCGGCCTGAGCCGCCGGGAATGCCGATCCCACCGCAGGTTGACTCAGCGACATGAACGTACAGGCCACGCACCAGGCCGCCCAGTGCCAGGCACTGGCGGCTGCCCCAAGCCAAACGATGGTGGCCAGGAGCAGCAGCGCCAGGAGCACGCCCCAGGTGATGAGCTGGTGGACGGCCACCCCCCACCGCGCCAGCTTGGGCATCACGGCGCCCCAACACAAGAAAGCCAGCAGCATCGCCAGGTTGATGCCGAACAGGCCCTGGGCCGCTTGCTGGGCCGACCAACCCGCCACCTGCGTGAGCCAAGGTCCGGCCCACAGGGACTGCACCGCGATCAGCCCGCCGTAGACGACAAAGGCCAGCGGCGCCAGCCGTCTGAACAGCGGGTGCCGCGCAATCTCGACATAGCGACCGCTGCCCTGGTCGGTCAAGCCTGCGCCGGCTGTCGAGTCCGTGTTGGCGCCGCTAAGAACGTCACGCGGCACCAGCCACGCCACCCCGGCCATGGCCAGCAGCAGCAGCGCAGCGACTGCCCAGAACAGCCCGCGCCAACCCAGCTGCGGCAACAGCCACTGCACCGGCAGCGTCGAGGCCAGCATGCCCAGCGATCCCGTCATCAGCATCCAGGAATTGGCGCGCATCTGCATCGTGGGCGAGAGGATTCGGCGGTAGCACGTCAGCGGCGCCATCAACGCTGCGGCCAGGCCGGCGCCCGTGATCGCGCGCGCGAGCACCAAGGTTGGCAGGTTCGGCGCCAGCGCAAACCCGGCACAGCCGATCACGGCCAGGCTCATCAACACGATCAGCGTGCGGCGCGGACCGAAACGGTCCAAGGCCCAGCCCAGCGGTAGCTGCAGTGCGGCAAATCCAAAAAAGTAGGCGCCGGCCAGCAGGCCCAGGTCGCTGGCCTGCAGCCCGAGTTCGCTGCTG
Organism: Rubrivivax sp.; assembly: GCA_031427055.1. GTDB lineage: Bacteria > Pseudomonadota > Gammaproteobacteria > Burkholderiales > Burkholderiaceae_C > Rubrivivax. The sequence continues at coordinate 6,860 of JANPMR010000665.1, read as the reverse complement.
AACACCGGCGCCAGGGTGGCCGTGACGGCGCGCAGCATCGCCGACAGAAAGTAGGCAAACGCAAAGGCGAGAAACACCACGGCCGCCGCCGTCGGGCGTGCGCTCATGGCTCGAAGCGCAGCGATTCGAAGAGCATCTGCGCGTCGCCCGCCGTTGGCGCGTCGCCCAGCAAGCTGACCTGAACAACCACGGTGCCGCGCGAGAAAACCGCCGTGTCCACGATCAACGCCTTGCCATCGGGTCGCCGCCCTGCCAGGCGCGCGCGGCCGGCCGCGGGCTGCGGCGTGGCACCCGGAACAGACAGCGGCAGCCAGTCTGGCGCCGCGGCGCCGATGTTGGCCGCGGCGGCGGCGTGCATCGCCCGCAGCGCTGCCGGCACGAGGGCCGGGTCTGCGACGTCGGCGCTGGCCACGGCCCAGGTACGCTCGCCTGCGTCGCATGCATTGAGTGCCAAGCGCAGCGTTTGCCCGGCCAGGACCACTTCACGCTTCTGCGCGGCTGCCCTGCAGGGCATGAGCAGCACAAGGCCGCCGCTGTCGGCCGGACGAACCTCCCGCCAGTCGAGCACGGGCGCGCAGGCGGCCAGCAGCGTGGCGACGCAAAGGGCAAGAAGGCAAGAGGCCCGCAGGGCCGACAGATGCATCGCGGCATTATCCCGGCGCTGCGCCGGCCGGCTGGCCGCCGCCTGCCAGCGTCGACAATCGGCCCATGACACCTGAACCTTTGCCGCTGACGCCTTCGGCCCTGGCCGGCGTGCGCGTGCTGGATCTCTCACGCGTCCTGGCCGGCCCCTGGTGCACGCAGACGCTGGCGGATCTGGGCGCCGAGGTCATCAAGATTGAACGCCCGCCCGGCGCCGGCACCCCCGGCGGTGACGACACCCGCGGCTGGGGCCCGCCCTTCCTGAAAGACCGCGACGGCCAAGACACGCTCGAGGCCGCGTACTACCTGGGCGCCAACCGCAACAAGCGCTCGGTGATGATCGACATCGCGCAGCCTGCCGGGCAAGCACTCATTCACCGGCTTGCCGACACCTGTGACGTGCTGGTGGAAAACTTCAAGGTCGGAGACATGGCCCGCTACGGCTTGGACGCCGCCACGTTGCGCGCGCGCTGCCCGCGGCTCGTCTACTGCTCCATCACCGGCTACGGCCAGACCGGCCCCTACCGCGAGCGCGCCGGCTACGACTACGCGGTGCAGGGCCTGGGCGGGCTGATGAGTGTGACCGGCGAACGCGACGACCTGCCCGGCGGCGGCCCGCAAAAGGTGGGCGTGGCGGTGGCGGACCTCTTCACCGGCATGTACGCCACGGTGGCTATCCTGGCCGCGCTGCGCCACCGCGACGCTTGCGGCCAGGGCCAGGCCATCGACATGGCGCTGCTCGACACCCAGGTCGCCATGCTCGCCAACCTGGGCGCCAACTACCTGGTCACGGGCCAGGCGCCGCGCCGTGCCGGCAACGCACACCAGAACATCGTGCCCTACCAGGTCTTCGAGGTGGCCGACGGGCATCTGATCCTGGCAGTCGGAAACGATGCGCAGTTCGAGCGCTTCTGCACCGTCGCCGGCTGCGCCGAACTGGCCGCTGACGTGCGCTTCACGCGCAATGCGGCGCGCGTGCGCCACCGCGAAGTGCTGGTACCCCTGCTTGCGCCCATCCTGCGTGGGCGCAGCCGCGCCAACTGGTTGGCCGCCCTCGACGCCGCAAAAGTCCCCTGTGGACCGATCAACGACCTGCATGACGTCTTCAATGACCCGCAGGTGCGCGCCCGCGACATGACCGTGACGCTGGCGCACCCTCACACCGACGCGCTGCGGCAGGTGGCCAGCCCGATGAAGATGTCGGCCACGCCACCGACAGTGCGGCGCGCGCCGCCGCTGCTGGGCGAGCACACCGACGAGGTGCTGGCCGAGATGGGCGTGGACGCCATCGAGCGTGCGCAGCTGAGGCAGTCCGGTGTGATTTCCGGCCCGTAACCGGCCCGGCCGTGAACTAGTTTTCGTCCCGCGCGCCGGCACCCCCAGAATCATGGGTTGCGAATGTTGCGCCCGGACACGATTCTCGGGGCAGGCGCGGGAGCTGGCCATGCCAGCCTCCGCAACCGAACACGAACGGCGTCGGCCGCGCCCCCGGGCGTGCGGCGCGGCAGCGCAATATCTGGAGAGAAAACTTGATCGACCTGGTGGATTCCTCTGGCCGGCAAGCCGCGACCAGCAGGCGTCACGACGGGCAGCTCGACGCCACGGCGTTGGTGGCGCAGCTCGGCGGCGAGGTGGCGGCCACGCTGTCATCGGCGCTCGAGCGCGTGGTGTCCTTTTCTGCCACGGGCCGCATGGACCGCGCCAGCCTGCGACTGCTTCGCGAAGAGATCGACCTGGCACGCCGTGCCGGCATCATGGGCCAGCAGCTGGTGCGCCTGGGCAGCGGCCAGATGCAGCTCGCCCCCGAGCGCCTGGACCTGGCCGCCCTGCTGCGCGACGCTTTGCTGCAGCGCGGCCGCGAGGTCGAGGCCCGCGGCATCCAGGTGCGCCAGGTGTTTGCGCCGGCCGAGGTGCGCTGCGACGCCACATTGCTGTTCTCGTTGCTGCAGACGGTGCTCGACTGGAGCTTCGAGCACGCCGTGTCGCGCATCGACATGAGCCTGGAGGTGAAGAACTGGCCCGCACTGGCGCGCTTGGGCAGCACGTTTTCACACCGTCCGGCTGACGAGGCCGATGCCGTGGTCGGCGCCTTCGCGGGCCAGGAAGAGGCCGCGCTCAACACGATGTCCTGGCGCCTGCTGGAACACACCGCCGCGGCGCTGGGCCTGACGCTGGAGCGTCGCGACACCCCCGGCCGCACCGAGATGACGCTGGTATTCCCCGAGACCTTGCCGCCCAGCGTGGGGGGTTTCCATCTCTCGATGGACGACCAGCCGCCGGCGCCGCCACGCAGTGAATTCCCGTTGGCCGGCCGTCACGTCATCGTGTTGGCCGCACGCCGCGAGGTGCGCAACACGGTGCGCGAGGCGTTGCGCCAGATGGGGCTGGTGGTCGACTTCGTCACCTCGGTGCAGCAGGCGCAGGAACTCGTGCGCGAGGCCATGCCGCACGCGCTGATCTACGAAGCCTCGCTGGCCGGTGAGGCCTTCGAGCGGCTGCGTATGGAACTACTGGCCGAAGCGCCCAAGCTGGCGTTCATCTGCATCGCCGAGGAAGGCCGGGCCTTCGAGGTGCTCAACGTCGGCGGCCGCCAGGTGGCCAGCGTCGGGCGCGACGCGGTGGTCGAGTCGCTGCCGTCGGCGCTGCTGTTTGAGCTGACCCGCAGCGCCTGACGCGGTGCGCTGACGAGGCGCGCCAGGAGGCTGCCGTAAACTCGGCGCCGCCATGCATCGCAGCCGCCCAGAGCCCCGCCTGATCCCACGCCGCGCTGCGCTCACGCTGCTTTGCGGCGGCGCGCTGGCGCCGCTCAGCGGCTGTGCCGACGGGGGTGTCTCCCAGCCCTTCGAGTACACGCTGCTCGACGGCAGCCGGCACCGTGACGCCGCATTGCGCGGCAAGGTGGTGCTGGTCAATTTCTGGGCCACCACATGCGCCGTCTGCGTGCGCGAGATGCCGCAGCTCTCGGCCACCCACCTCAAGTACCGCACGCGTGGCTTCGAGACATTGGCTGTGGCCCTGCGCCAAGATGCACCTGCGCGCGTTGCGCATTTTGCTCAGAGCCGCGCGCTGCCGTTTGGCGTCGTCATCGACAACACGGGCTCGGTCGAACGCGCCTTTGGCGGTGTCAACGTGACACCCACGAGCCTGCTGATTGACAAGCGCGGTGCCATCGTGAAGCGCTTCACTGGCGCCCTCGACGTCGTGTCGCTGCACGCGCGGGTCGAAGCGCTGCTGGCGCAGGCCTGATGGCCGCGCCCGCGCCACGATGATCGGCAGCCTGCGCGGTACGCTCGCCGCCAAGACGCCGCCGCAGGTGGTGCTTGAGGTGCAGGGCGTCGGCTACGAAGTCGACGTGCCAATGAGCACCTTCTACAACCTGCCCGCACTGGGCGAGAGCGTTCTGCTGCTGACCCACTTCGTGGTTCGAGAAGACGCCCAGGTGCTGTTCGGCTTTCTTACCGCCAGCGAACGCGCCACCTTCCGCGAGCTGATCAAGATCAGCGGCGTCGGGCCGCGCACCGCGCTGTCGATCCTGTCGGGGCTGAGCGTGACCGAACTGTCGCAGGCCGTGACGCGCCAGGACGCGGCGCGCCTGGTCAAGGTGCCAGGCATCGGCAAGAAGACGGCCGAGCGGCTGCTGCTCGAGCTCAAGGGCAAGCTCGGCCCGGACCTGGGCCTGCCTGCCAGCGCGCCGCTGGCCGAGAACCAGGGCGACATCGCGCAGGCACTGCTGGCGCTGGGCTACAGCGAGCGCGACGCGCAAGCCGCCGTCAAGCTGCTGCCGGCCGAGGTTGGCGTCAGCGACGGCATCAAGCTGGCGCTGCGCGCGCTGAGCCGCTAGCGGACAAGCACGCCGGGCGGCGACCGGCTTGCATTGCCAAGCAAGCTCCAGCACCGACCGCTGGGCGCTGGCTGCGGCTCAGTGCTTGTGCTCGCTGGCCACCGCAGCCGGCGAGCGCACCGCCACCTTGATCTGGATGGTCTCGCGCTGCTTGTCGGCACTCTCGACCACCAGCGTCACGGGCACCGTGTCGCCGGCCTTGAGTTGCTGCTTCAGGTCCATCAGCATGACGTGATAGCCGCCGGGCTTGAGCGCCACGGCCTTGCCGGCGGGCAAATCCAGCCCCGCGGGCAGGGCGCGCATCCGCATGACGTTGCCGTCCATGCTCATTTCGTGGATCTCGACCACGCCGGCCACCGGCGAGCTGACCGACAGCAGCTTGCCCCCTTTGGCCGAAGTGATCTGGGCGAACAGGCCGGTGGCCTTCTGCTGGGCGACGGTGCCTCGAATCCAGGGGTCCGCGACGGCGGTCTGGGCTTGGCTGGCGGCGGTGCCGCCCAGTGTCATGGCGAGAAATGCGATCAATGGCTTCATGGTTGATCAAGCTGCTGCGATGGATGAATGGTAGGTGACAGGCGGTGCGAGGCCGGCGGCGGCGGTCGCGATAATCACCGCCATGGCCATCCAGACCGACGACTTCGCCGCCGCGCCCGGCCCCCGCGTGCTGAGCGCCGCCGCGGCATCGCCCAACGAAGAAGCCATCGAGCGCGCGCTGCGCCCCAAGGGCCTGGCCGAGTACGTGGGCCAGGCCAAGGCGCGTGAGCAACTCGAGATCTTCATCAGCGCCGCACGCGGCCGCGGCGAGGCGCTCGACCACGTGTTGCTCTTCGGCCCGCCCGGCCTGGGCAAGACCACGCTCAGCCACATCATCGCCAATGAGTTGGGCGTCAACCTGCGCTCCACCAGCGGCCCGGTGCTCGAGAAGCCCAAGGACCTGGCGGCCATCCTGACCAACCTCGAGAAGAACGATGTGCTCTTCATCGACGAGATCCACCGCCTGAGCCCGGTGGTCGAAGAGATCCTCTATCCGGCGCTCGAGGACTACCAGATCGACATCATGATCGGCGAAGGCCCGGCGGCGCGCTCGATCAAGCTCGACCTGCAGCCCTTCACGCTGGTGGGCGCCACCACGCGCGCCGGCATGCTGACGAACCCGCTGCGCGACCGCTTCGGCATCGTCGCGCGGCTTGAGTTCTACACGGCCGAGGAGCTGACCCGCATCGTCGATCGCTCGGCCGGGCTGTTGAAGGTGCCGACCGACGCCGCCGGCGCGCTGGAGATCGCGCGCCGCAGCCGCGGCACGCCGCGCATTGCCAACCGCCTGCTGCGCCGGGTGCGCGACTACGCCGATGTCAAGGGCGCAGGGGAGATCACGCTGGCCATTGCCAACCAGGCTTTGGCCATGCTCGACGTTGATCCGCAGGGCTTTGACGTGATGGACCGCAAGCTGCTGGAGGCTGTGATCCACCGGTTTGACGGCGGCCCGGTCGGGCTCGACAACATTGCGGCGAGCATCGGTGAAGAGCCGGGCACGATCGAGGACGTGATTGAGCCGTATCTGATTCAACAAGGCTTTTTGCAACGCACCCCTCGTGGCCGCATTGCAACGCTTGCGGCCTATCGCCACCTCGGTGTGACCGCGCCCGCACGCGGTGACGGCCTGTTTGTTGGCGACCTGTCCGGCTCATGATGGTGCCGGACGCGGGAAAACCAGACCGAACCGTTCGCGCTATATCCAAAACGACTAACAAGCAACCAACAGTAACGTGACTAGGCTCACAAAACGACACAAATAAATGAGTACTTCCGCCGCGGCTGTGGCATTTACCCTTGGAGCCAGGCAGGTGAATCATTAACATCGTGTTAAGAACTGTTTCACCAGCCCATGTACCCCGCACTCGTCTCAATCAAATACAGCCGCTTTGTCTGGTTGGCACTGGTGACGCTCTGTGCGGGTTTGCTGTCAGCTTTGATTGCGATTGAGCCTTTTGCAGTCACTTCCAGCTCTGCTAGAGTTCGCGCCGATGTAACGCTGCACGGTTTTCAGGCGTGGACCGAGGCGGTGGGTGCGTCGGCCGAACCCGCCCCCGATAGGCTTCAGATTTCAACTGCAGACGATGCGCAGCAGCCCCGCCATGCCGGAGGCGAGCGGTCGGAGTCAGCCGGCTCCATGGCTGAGGAGGAGTCCAGGATCCTTTCTACGTTGTTCGCCCTGAACCTTGGTCGCCAAACCTGGAGTTGGGGCGCCATCGACGTGCCCTGGCCGCTCAGTCGAGTCGCCCAGCCCGACCACATTCCAATCACCTCGCCTGCCTGAGGCGATTTCTCATGTGACCGGTTTAGCCCGGTCGGGTCGTTGTTCAATCCAGAGAGGTTC
>JANPMR010000664.1:0-3955 GCA_031427055.1 Rubrivivax sp. | reverse complement strand
TACGCCGAGAACGCCTTCAACGTGCGCGGCGGTTGCGGCTTCAGTTTCGGCAATGGTTGCAGCGAAGGCGAGAGCGAGACCAGCCTCTTCGGCAGCGAGAAGAAGCGCACCATTCCCATCAAGGCGCAGGTGTAGCCATGACCCTCTTCACCGCAACCCCCACCGCCACCACGCTGCGCGTGCTGGCCCATCTGCTGGGCTACCCCAGCCCCGAGCTGCGCGAGCACCTGGGTGAACTGCGCGATGCGCTGCGCGAAGACCGCGCGCTGACCGCGGGACGCCTGCTCGAGCTCGATGCCCTCATCGAGCGCCTGCGCGGCGGCCGACCGATGGACACCGAAGCCGCCTACGTCGAGCTCTTCGACCGCGGCCGAGGCACTGCTCTGCATCTCTTCGAGCACGTGCACGGCGACTCGCGCGACCGCGGCCCCGCGATGGTCGATCTCATCAAGACCTACGAGCAAGCCGGCCTCTTCATCGCGCCGGGTGAACTGCCCGACCACCTGACCGTGGTGCTGCAGTACGCATCGACCCAGCCGCCCGAGCAAGCACGCGCCTTCCTGCGCGAGTTTTCCCACATCCTGCAGGTGATCTTCAGCGCCTTGCTGCGGCGCGAGAGCGCCTACGCCAGCGTCATCGCGGCCCTGCTCGATCTGGCGGGCGAGCCGGCCCAGGCCGTCAAGCTGCCCGTCGAGCAAGAGCTGGACGAGAGCTGGGAAGAACCACTCGCCTTTGGCGGCTGCTCCACCGCGGGCCAGGCCAGCCCGGGCCAGCCGCAGCCGATCCGCATCGTCAGAACACCGCCCCACGCCCAAGCCACCCCGGGAGCCCGCGCATGAACACCCCCGTGCACAACTTTTTCTTCAACGTCTACCCGTATGTCTGCCTGGCGGTGTTCTTCATGGGCAGCCTGGCGCGCTTTGACCGCGACCAGTACACCTGGAAAAGCGACTCGTCGCAGCTGCTGCGCCATGGCCAGTTGCGCTGGGGCAGCAACCTCTTTCACGCCGGCATCCTGTTTCTCTTCTTCGGCCACTTGTTCGGTCAGTTGACGCCGCACTTCGTCTACGAGATCTTCGTCACCGCGTCGCAAAAGCAGTTGCTGGCGGTGATCGCCGGCGGCGTGGCCGGGCTGATCTGCTTCATCGGCTTGAGCCTGCTGCTGCACCGGCGCATCTTCGATCCGCGCATCCGCCTCACGAGCCACCGCACCGATCTGGCGATCCTGGTCATCCTGTGGGTGCAGCTCACCATCGGCCTGGCCACGCTGCCGGCTTCGCTGCAGCATGTGTCCGACCCGCAGACCATGTTGCGGCTGGCCGAGTACCTGCAGGGCATTGCCACATTCCAGCCCAATGCGGCGCTGGTGGCGGGTGTCGAGTGGCACTTTCAGGCCCACATGCTGCTGGGCATGACGATCTTCCTGCTCTTCCCGTTCAGCCGCCTGGTGCATGTGTGGAGCGGCTTTGGCACCTTGGCGTATCTGGTCCGTCCCTACCAGATGGTGCGCTCGCGCCGGCTCAACGTGCCGGCCAGCCACGGCCAGCCGCGGCGCCAGGCCTGAGCGCGAAGGATTCGACATGAGCACTTTCAAGACCCTGCCGCACATCAACGGCGTGACGCTGGCCGCCGCGGACGAAGCACTCGGCATCGAAGACCTGCGCCAACGCGCCTGCTCAGAGTTGTTGCGCCAGGCCGCGATCGATGCCGGCCTGCTCGCCGCCGACGACCCCGTGCCGCGGGGCGGCGCGATGAGCGAGGCGGCCAGCGAGGCCATCGAAGCCTTGCTCGAGCGCGAACTGCGCCAACCCGAGCCGTCTGACGACGCCTGCCGTCGCCACCACGCCGCGCAGGCCAGCCGCTACGCCGTGGGCGAGCGCGTGCTGGCGCGCCACGTGCTGTTTGCCGTCACGCCCGGGGTGGACGTCAATGCCTTGCGCCAGCGCGCCGAGGGCTGCCTGCTGGATGTGCGCTGCGCTGCGCCCGGCGGCGAAGACCGGTTTGCGCTGGCCGCCGCGGCCACGTCCAACTGCCCCAGCGGTGCCGAAGGCGGGGCGCTGGGCTGGCTGACGAGCGACGACTGCGCGCCAGAGTTCGCGCGCGAACTGTTCGGCAAGCCCGAGGTGGGCGTGCTGCCGCGCCTGGTGCACAGCCGCTTCGGCCTGCACGTGGTGGAAGTGCTGGCCCGCGAGCCGGGCCAAGTGCCCGCATTCGAGGCCGTGAAGTCGGCCGTGGCGCAAGCGCTGCGCCAGCAGACTTTCACGACCGCGCTGCGCCAGTACCTGCAGTTGCTGGCCGGGCAGGCGCAGGTGCAAGGCGTCGATCTGGACGCCAGCGCCACGCCGCTGGTGCAGTAGCCCGGCCGTGGCTGACCTGGACAGTGCCGTGCCCGACGAGTGGCTGGCGCGACTGCGCCGCTTCCACGACGACGCGTTCCCGCAGTACCAATCCACCTTCCGCCTGCTGGTGGACGACGGCCAGCACCCGACCACGCTGTTCATCGGCTGCTCTGACTCGCGCCTGGTGCCGTATCTGCTGACGGGCACCGGGCCGGGTGAGCTTTTTCTGGTGCGCAACGTCGGCGCCTTCGTGCCGCCCTTTGATGGCTCCAGGGGCTACCACGGCACCGCCGCCGCGATCGAGTTTGCGGTGCTCAACCTGCACGTCAGCCGCATCATCGTCTGCGGCCACAGCCACTGCGGCGGCATCCGCGCGCTCTATGGCGAAGTGCCGGCCGCCGCGATCAACCTGGCGCAGTGGCTCGATCTGGGCCGCGAGGCGATCTTGCCCGTGGCCGAGCCCGGCCCCGAGGTGCTGCGGCGCACCGAGCAGCGGGCCGTCGTGCTGCAGCTCGAGCGGCTGATGGACTACCCCATGGTGCGGCAGGAGGTCGAGGCCCGGCGCCTCACGCTGCACGGCTGGCATTACGTCATCGAGGACGGCGAGGTGCATGTCTTCGACGTCCACCGCGGCGAGTTCATCGCCGCCTCAGCGGCCGATCACGCCGGCACCGGCCCCTATCGCCTCTACGACGAACCCGCGGCGCCCGGGTCGGGTTGATCGGCCGATGCAAGCGGCATCCCCGTGCGGCTGACGCCATCCACGGGCGCCGCACGACGCGCCGCCGCGGCTTAGCCCATCTGCACCGCGTGACCCTGGCGGTCGAAGGGTATGAAGTTGCCCAGCTCGCCTTCGCGCACCTGCTCCACCATGCGCTGCAGGGCGGCTGCCACCTGGGCTTCGGCGGGCGCCAGGCCGGCGGCGCCCGAGAGGGCCGCGGCAAAGACCAGCACCCAGGGCTGACCCAAGGCCAGCGCCTCGGTGGCCAGGGCGTCGAAGCCGGTCAGCGCCAGCGGATCCTTGTCGACGCACATCAGCGGCGCCAGCTCACCCGACTCGCCGGCCGCGAAGCGGGCGTGCTGGTCCGGCGTGGCATCGTCGGGCAGCGTGGCGCCGGCAAACACCAGCAACAGGCGTTGCGGCTGCGCTTGCGTGCGCGCCGCGTTCAGCAAGTCTTCGAAAGTGGCGATGTTCATGCCCGCATTGGAACCCATCCCGCGCCGGCCGGCCGCGACCGGTCTAAGCCGCAACCTGAATCGAGGCACACCGCATGGACTGGTTCGAACGCATCACCGGTTTCAGGGAGAACGATTACGACGAGACGCGGGCGCGGCTGTCGGTTGTCGACGGGCGGCTGCATTCGCTGCACAGCACGCGCACCTGTGCCATCGGGCAGCTAGAGACGCCGAGCCTGGCGGACCTGCGGCAGCGCTCGGCAGGTCTCGCCAGTGGCCGTGGGCCTACGCGCGTCTCTTGCGTGCAGGGCGACGTGCGGCGCATGCACGCCGACGCCCGCAATGCCGGCGCGCTGTTCCAGGTGGCCTCGCAGTTCAATTTGCTCGAGATGGTCTCGGATGCCGTCTCGCCAGAGCAGGGCGTGACGCGGTATCAGTCT
>JANPMR010000663.1:0-3944 GCA_031427055.1 Rubrivivax sp. | reverse complement strand
GCTGCTGGGCCTGTTCGCCTTTGGTGTGCTGACGCGGCGCAGCGTGCGCGACCGCTGGGTGCCGTGGGTGGCGCTGGCCTCGCCGGCGCTGTGCTGGTTGATCGACGCCAACCAGGCGCGTTTGTTCGGCACGTGGCAGCTGGGGCTCGAGCTGCTGCTGCTCAACGGCGCACTGGCCTTCGCGGGGCTGTGGTGGGTGTCACGGCCGGCCGGCCCGGCAACAGACCATCAAGTCGCCACATGACCTGGGTGCAAAGCTAGGAGTGTGGGCGGCAGAAGGTCGTCGGCTGCAACGCGCGAGAAACCGGCACCGCCGGGTATCACCTCCTGCGCCCAGGGGGCAAGCCCTGGGCTTGTCGGTGCTGCCCAGCGGTACTCGGTTTTCGCGCGTTTCGCTTCGACGCCTTCTGCCGCCCACACTCCTAGGCGCTGATGTGCCAGTGTTTGCTGCACTTGCGGCAGCGCACCTGCACCTCGCTGCCAGTGGCGTCGGACTGCACCAGCTCGAGCCGCCCGTAAGTGGTGCACTGGGGGCAGCTGGCCTGGCGCGCAATGGTCTCGGCGCTGGCCAGCAGGTGCAGAAAGCGCCGCAAAGTCCACATCGCGGCGCCAAAGCACAGCAGTGCGCCCAGCAAGTGCAGGCTGCGCTCGTTCCAGCTGCCCATGCTCAGCCAGGAGTCGAGGGCGCCGAAGAGCCCGATCGCGCTCACGAACGCCAGCACCAGGTGCGCGTGGCTGACCAGCAGCTCGTGCTCGTACCACTTGCGAAAGCCGCGGCTGCGGATGCCTTCGGCGAGTCTCATGAACACTCCCGGCCCGCAATGCTGCTGCAGGCGTGCGCCATGGTGTCACAAAGCGCCCGGTGCGATGAGCGCCGCCTGCACGGCCGCCGTTCGTGCAGCCATCACCGCCTGGCCGATGACCGGCCCCGCCTGGCCGCGCGCGGCGCAAGCGGCCGCCACGGCTGCCGTGTCGACACTCAGCGCGGCGGCCAGCAGCGCCGGCAGGCGCAGCGCGGGTGGGTAGGGCAGGTCTTCGCGTCCGGTGCGGCCGCGGGCATCGCACTCGCAGGCCTGAAGCACCACGCCAAAGCGGGCCGGCCGGCGCAGCGCGTCGCAACGCTCGAACAGCCGCAGCAGCGCCGCCGCGCCCAGCGCGCCGCTGGCGTGTACGTGGCCATGCTCGCGCGCCACGACGTCGGCCAGTTCGCGGCAGTCGGTGGGCACGCGCAGGCGCTCGGCCAGTGCCCGTGCGAGCTTGGCGCTGCGCGCCTCGTGGCCAATGTGGCGCGGCCAGTCACTGCGCGGCGTGGTGCCCTTGCCCAGGTCGTGGCACAGGCAGGCCCAGCGCACGGCCAGCGGCGCCTGCAGCCGCGCGCTGCTGTCCAGCACCATCATCAGGTGCACGCCGGTGTCGATCTCGGGGTGGTGTTCGCTGGGCTGCGGCACGCCCCACAGGCGGTCGACATCGGGCAGCAGTCGCGCCAGCGCGCCGCACTCGCGCAGCAGCTCGAACATGCGGCTGGGCCGCTCGGTCATGAGGCCACGCGCCAGTTCCTGCCACACACGCTCGGGCACCAGCGCGTCGACCTCGCCATCGTCGACCATGCGGCGCAGCAGCACCATCGTCTCGGGCGCGACGCTGAAGTCGGCAAAGCGCGCCGCCAGCCGCGCCAGGCGCAGCAGCCGCACCGGGTCCTCGACGAAAGCCTCTGACACATGCCGCAGCACGCGAGCGTGCAGGTCGCGCTGGCCGCCGAAGGGGTCGATCAGCGTGCCGTCCTCGGCCCGCGCGATGGCGTTGATGGTGAGGTCGCGGCGCGCCAGATCCTGCTCGAGCGTGACCTCGGGCGCGGCGTGAAAAGTGAAGCCGTGGTAGCCCGGCGCGGTCTTGCGCTCGGTGCGCGCCAGCGCCACCTCTTCGCCACTGGCCGGGTCGATGAAGACCGGAAAGTCCTTGCCCACCGGGCGCAGGCCCTGGGCGATCAATTCATCGGGCGTGGCGCCCACCACCACCCAGTCGCGGTCGGCCGCCGGCAGGCCCAGCAGCGCGTCGCGCACCGCGCCGCCGACGACGTAGCGCCGTGCCGTCATCACTCAGCGATGCGTGCGGTAGGGCTCGTCCTCGGCGATGAAGTCGCGCTCTTCCAGCGCGTCGACGATCCAGGCCCTGACGCCAGGCGCCGTGGCGACGCGGCCGATGTACTCGTGCGTGAGGTGCGGCATCGGCAGTGCATAGGTGCGCAGCCGCATGCAAACCGGCGCAAACATGGCGTCGGCGGCGCAAAACTCGCCAAAGAGAAAGGGGCCGCCGCTGGCCGTCAGCGCCTCGGCCCAGGCGACTTCGATGCGCATCACGTCATCGCGCACCGCGCTGTGCTCGGCCCAGACCCGCGCGCCGATGTCGGGCATCGCGGCTTCGATGTTCATCGGGCAGTGCTTGCGCAGCGCGCCGAAGCCGGCGTGCATCTCGGCGGCCAGGCTGCGCGCGCGGGCGCGCAGCCGCATGTCCTCGGGCCAGACGCCGCGGCCGGGGAATTTGTCGTGCAGGTACTCGATGATGGCCAGCGTCTCCCACACCGCGAAGTCGTCGTCCAGCAGCACCGGCACCTTGCCGGCCGGCGTGAAGTGCGCCAGCTCGCGCCGAAAGGCCGAGTGGGGTGCGAAATCGAAGCGCAGCTTGTGCTCTTCAAACGGCAAGCCGAGCTGCTTCATCAACACCCAGGGCCGCATCGACCAGGACGAGTAGTTCTTGTTGCCAATCACGAGTTGCATTGCGGGCTCCTTGCCTTTCATGCGTCCATGCTAAGGCGAGCGAGGTGCCCGTGCGGTGCAAACTTCTGATCGGGCTCATGTCCCGGTCGAATCGAGCGCCTTCAGCCGCGCCCGGCGCCACGGCGCCAGCGGCCGAACCGGGCGCGCGCGAACTCGCGGCCCAGGTAGCCGGGCGCCACAGACTCAAGTGCGGCGAGCTCGATGCCCAGTGCGGCCAGCCCGGGCAGGGTGCCACTGGCAATGTTGGGCACCTTCATCGAGTCGACGTTGTCGCGCGACATCAGCGGCGCACCGGGCAGCATCTCCATCACAGCAGCCTGCAGGCGGCCGGCCCAGCCGGGCAGCGGGATCTGTGTGCGCTCGTGGCCCGACCAGCGGCCGGCCAGCGCCACCAGTTGGCCCAGCGTATAGACCTGCGGGCCGGCGCATTCGTAGGTCTGGCCGATGGTCGCGGGCCGGTCCAGACAGCGAACGATGGCCGACGCCACGTCCTCGACCCACACTGGCTGAAAACGCGTGCCCTGCCCGGCCAGCGGCAGCAGTGGCGCCACCGCCTGCAATTCGGCAAACAGGCGCAGGAAACGGTCTTCGTCGCCAAAGATCACCGAGGGCCGCAGCAACGTGAGGTCCAGCCCCGCCGCAGCCAGCGCGGCCTCGCCCGCGGTCTTGCTGCGCAGGTAGTTCGACGGCGCGCCCGCGCCCACGCCAAGCGCGCTGATGTGGATCAGCCGGCGCACGCCGGCGCCCTGGCAGGCGCGGGCCAGGCGGCGCGGCAGCTCGACATGCACATGCTCGAAGGCCGCTGCGCTGCCGTGCAAGATGGCCACCAGGTTGATCACGGCATCGCTGGCAGAGACGGCACGGGCCAGGGCGGCATCGTCATGCACGTCCAGCGGCATCAGCTCGACCGTGGGCAGTGATTGCACCCCCATGCCGTGCGCCAATCGGCGCGTGGGCACCAGGATGCGGCCGCTGCCGCCGCCACGCTCGACCAGCCGGTTGCAGACGGCGCGGCCGACGAAGCCGGTACCGCCGAGGACGAGGATGCGTTGGAAGTTCATGCGCTTGATCAGGGCAGGTCGCGGTCTGGCGCCGGGCCGGCCGCACTGCGCGTGCCGATCTCCTTGCCGAGCAGGGACTTGAGCGTCGGCGCGGGTCGGCCCAGCATGG
>JANPMR010000662.1:0-5567 GCA_031427055.1 Rubrivivax sp. | reverse complement strand
GATGCGCTCGCCGCGCCAGCGCACCGACAGCGAGGCGATCAGCGTCTCGGCCAGCGTGGCGGCGTCGCCGGTGCGGCGCGCTGTGGCGACCGCCTCTGCATGCACCGCAGCGGCCTGTTCCTCGTCGCCGCTGTAGATGAGTGCACGCGCCATAGGCCGGCGCCGGTCGCGCCGGCCCAGGACTTGGCGCTACGTAAAAGTAGTGCCATACACGCCAAAAATGCGCTCTAAGTTGTTGATCCAATGGGCATCTGTGGTGCCGAAAGACAAACCTGGGCTAACTGCCAGGGCGACATGCCGGGCCCGCGCTGCTGTCTCGGCCCGGGCAACACGCGAATCCAGGTGGCGAGTCGGCTCACGCTGAAGACCGGCGCGGCGAACTGGACCGACAGCAGACACCATGCCGAGTCTGCGGGCGCTTGCGGTCCACGTCAGAGCCACGGCCACGTTCTCCTCTGCGATTCCGCGAGCCCAGACATTCAGCTCGATCTGTTCCACCTTACAGCGCGCTATTTCGGTCCGGAGAACGCTCGACTCAGAGCACTTTGACGCCTGACTGCTTGCGCATGCCACGGTCGAAGGTGGCGCTGAACTCGCAGCCCAGTTGAGCATGCTTGGCGACGATCAGGCAATCCGAGAAGCCGCACGAACTCTGGCTGCGTGACGGACGGCCCGAGGAAGCGCTGACGGCGGCGCGGGCCAGCGCCGGGCGCGATGCCAGGCTGTACCTGCCGCGCATCGTCGAGGCGGCGGCGTTGCACACGCTCGCGCGCGCCGAAGAGGCGCGCGTGGCGCTGGCCGCCGCGCGTCGGCTTCGGCCCGGACTCACGCCGGTCGAGGTGGAACACGCGCATGGCCGCCACGTGGCGCGGCAGATCGTGTCCTTGTGGCCGGCTGGCGAGCTGCCGCTGGCGTAGGGGGCGGCGCCGAGCCGGCGCGGCGCTATCGGTTCATGCTGCCGGTGGCCGATCAGGCGTCCATCGCCTCGATCTGCTCGCGCAACTGCGCCGTCTGCTGGTTCCACTTGGCCGCTGTGCCGCAGAGCGGGAAGTTCAGCGGAATGGTCGGGTCGATCCAGCGGCACTTGCCCGGCGATTGGCCGCGATAGCCTGCGCAAGGCGGCAGCGCCTGTTCCTGGCCGCGCGGAGCGTGGACAGGCGTGCCGCGCGAACTCAGCGCAGCGCGCGTCGCGCCTCGCCGATCAGCCCTTCCACCCA
Organism: Rubrivivax sp.; assembly: GCA_031427055.1. Taxonomy (GTDB): domain Bacteria; phylum Pseudomonadota; class Gammaproteobacteria; order Burkholderiales; family Burkholderiaceae_C; genus Rubrivivax. The sequence goes on along the minus strand of JANPMR010000662.1, from coordinate 4,350 downwards.
GCGGCTGGTGCGCAGGCCGCGCGCCTCGGCCGGCATCGAGTCGAACGCCTTCTGCGCCTCGTCGAGCAAGGCCTTCGCGCGGCCGGGGTCGGCCCAGGCAGCGGCGACGAGCGCCGCCGCCACGTCGGCCTTGAGCATCTGGCTGTCGGCGGTCTTGGCCTGCAGCTCGCGCCAGAAGGCCAAGGCCTTGGCGGCCTTCGGGCGTGCGTCGTCGAGGCGGCCCAGGCGGGCCAGCGTCAGCGCATGCAGGGTGATGCTGCGGCCCACGTCGCTGCGCGCTTCAGGGCTGCCGTCGTTCGCGGTGGCCTCGACTTCATCCACCCAGCGCAGTTGCTGCTCGGCGGCGGCGAAGTCCCCTGACTCGACCTCCACCCGCGCCAGCGACAGGTGCAGTCGCAGGAGGAACCGAGCCTTCAGGCGCTGGCGGCTCGGGTCAGCGCCGGGGTCGATCGCGAGCAGCGCCTCGCGCGCGCCGAGGGTGACGGCGCGCACGCGCTGCAGATCGCCCCGCGCCAGCGCCAGCTCGGCGCGAAAGACCGGCCGGCGCAGCGGCATGAAGCGCGCCTCGTACGAGCCCGGCACCAGCGACTTCTCCCACTCGGTGCCGCCCTTCCACGTCTCGGCCTCGAGCTTCTCCGCCAGCGGGATCTGGCCCAGTTCTGCAGCCAGCCATGCTGCTTCGAACAGCCGACTCGTCAGCTGGCCCAGTACCAGGGCTGAGCGCCCGGCCACGGCCTCCTGAAGCTCGCGATCTTCGAGGAACTTGGCCAGCGCCTCGCGCGGGCGGCCGAGCTCGCCCAGGGCAAACGCGGCGTTCGTGCGCGCCGTGCCGAGGTTGCTGCGCGTGATCACATTGCCCGGATCGATGCGCATCAACAGCCGCCAGTCTTCGGCCGAGGCGTCGGCGGCTGCGACCTGCCGGCCGTACTGCATCAGTTGGCCGTGGCTGCGTGCGGTGTTGGACGACAGCAAGGCGCGCGCTCGCAAGGCGAGCATGTTGGTGGGGTTGCGGTCCAGCACGCTGGTGGCGACCGCGCGCGCTTCGTCGGCCACGCGTAGCGAGTCTTCAACGCGGTCGAGCGCCCGCAGCGCATCCATCATCCACGCCGAGGTGATGGCGAAGTTGGCCGCAGCGTCGGTGTCGCTTTCCACGCCGATCGCGTGGTAGCCGTCGATCGCGGCCTTCAGGCTGGCCAGTGCCTCGTTGTCGAGCCCACGGCGCTGCTGTATGAAGCCGAGCTGCGTCCAGGCCGCGGCGGCGGCGCGGCGCAGGGCGACGCTGCCGCTGCTGTCCGGCGTGGCCGCCTTGAGCACGTCGAGCGCACGCTGGGCGAGTGCTTGCGCGTCGGCGTTGTTGGGCAACAGCCGCCCTTGTGCCAGCAGCCCGAGTGCGAGGCCCACGGCGGTGGCCTCGCTGGCATCGCCCTTGGCGCGCAAGCCCTCGAGCGTGGGCACGGCGGCGTCGAGCACCTTCTTCGCTTCGTCGGTGCGGCCCTGGTTGCGCAGCACGGCGCCGTAGCGCGCCTGCGCCAGCGCCTGGTTGCGCTGCGTGTCGTTGCCGCGCAGCTCGGCGGGCAGGCCGTTGTAGTAGTCGAGCGCACGCTTGGCCAGCTCACCCACGATCTCGAGCCGGCCCACCGGTTCCAGCTCGCGGTAGAAGTCGTCGAGCAGGTAGACGATCAGCCGCTCGGATTCGCCGCGCGCCGTTTCGGCCACGGCGCGGGTGGACTGCGCCTGGCGCATGCCCCAGATGCCGAAGGCCGCCGCGCCCGCCGCCACCACGGCCAGCACGCCGCACACCGCGGCCACCTTGCGCGCCCGGATCAGCGCTGCCTTGGTAGCCGCTTCGCGCTCGCGCTGGGCGGCCAGCTGCGCCTGCGCTGCGTCGCGCGCGTCGCGCTCCTGGCGCACCTGGCGTGCGGCGCCCACCACGCTGCACAGCACGTCGTGCGTGAGTTCCACGCGCCGCACGTCCAGACGCTCCTCGATGCGCAGCAGCCGGCGGTCCACCAGCTTGGCCAATGCATCGGGCGCGGCGCCGGCCTCGGCAAAGGCCCTGAGCACACGCTCCTGCGCGATGTTCTCGCGGTAGCCCGACTCGGTGAGCAGTTCGTCCTCGATGAAGCGGTGCACGCCGCTCGGCTGATCGGCCAGCGCACGCTGGTAGAACTCGGCCAGGATGGTGGCGTGCGAGCCGGCCAGCAAGTCGGCGGAGATCTCGCGCCGGCCCTGCGCAATGCGCGCGGCGTTGAGCTCGCGGCAGATCAGGCTCAGCAGCGAGGGTTCCACCTCGGCGTTGCGCAGTTCCGCGCCGCCGGCGACGAAGCGCACGATGGCCTCGGCCACCTCCTGCGTCACCAGCGTGCCGCCGGGCTTGAGCACGGCCTCCAGCGCCTGTGCGCCGGTCATGCGGGCCAGGCGCATGCGGTTCTGCGTGATGCTGGGCATGTCGCCCTTGAGCGACTCCAGGTGCGCCAGGTAGTCCTCGCGCAGCGCGATCAGCACCCGGTAGTCGCAGCGTGCGAAGTCGAAGCGCTCGATCAGCGTGTCGTCGTGCTCCAGCCGCGCTTCCAGCTCGCGCGGCGGGCGGTTCTCCACCAGGTCGGCGAGCTCGGCGATGAACAGCGCGGCACGGGCGCGGCCGGCGTCGTCGGCCTGGGCGAGGGTGAAGATCTCTTCGAACTGGTCAAAGATGAGCAGCGGCGTGAGCACGCCGCCTTCGGCGTCGCGCAACTGGTCGTCACGGTGGTGCAGGAACTCCCACAGCGACTCGCCTTGCACCGCCACGCCAGTCTGCGCCCAGGTGCCGGCCTGCTCCGTCTCGCGGAACACAGCGAGTTTGAGCTGCTCGGCCGGCGGCGGCGCGTCGGCGTTGTAGTCCACCCGCAGGTAGACCGGGCAGTAGCCCTCGGGTCGCAGGCGTGGCACCAGGCCGGCACGCAGGATCGAGGTCTTGCCCAGGCCGCTCTGGCCGAACAGCACCGTCAGCGGCTTGCGCTGCACGCGCCGGGCGAGTTCGCCGATCTCGTCCTCGCGGCCATGGAAGTAGCCCCGTGTGGCCTCGGAGAAGGAATCGAGCCCGAGCCAGGGCTGCTGTGCATCGACGGAGGTCTCGCTCATGGCCCGACTGTGACACGAGCAACAGCCGGCCGCGCCCGGCAAAGTACGGGTTTGACCGCTGCGGCGGGCTGGTCGACACTCGGGCGCAAGACTCGCACACGCCCATGACCCTGCCGACCTCTCTGCCCGCCGCCAGCACGACCCTGGACGAAGACGCATGGGACGACCTGCTCGACCACATCGAGGACCGTCGCGTCATCCCCATCGTGGGGCCGGAGTTGCTGCGGGTGGATACCGAAACCGGGCCCCGCCTGCTCTATGACTGGCTGGCCGAGAAGCTGGCTGCGAAGCTGGGTGTCGACACCGCGATGCTGCCCGAGGCTTACACGCTCAACGACGTGGTGTGCTGTTTCCTGGCGGCGCGCGGCCGGCGCGAAGAGGCCTATACGCGCTTGCGCAGCGTGTTGCGCGATGCGCCGTTTGCGCCGCCACGCGCGCTGCGGCAGTTGGCGCAGATCAGCACCTTCGACCTCTTCGTCAGCACGACCTTTGACCCCTTGCTGGAACAGGCGATCAACGCCGAACGCTTTGGCGGCGCCAGTGGGCCGCATGGCGTTGAAGTGCTGGCCTACGCCCCCAACCGCGTGGCCGACCTGGCCACCGAGCGCGAGCGATTCACGCGCCCGGTGGTCTACCACCTGCTCGGCCGCGTGTCCGCCTCGCCCACCTACGTGCTGTCCGACGAGGACATGCTGGAGTTCATCTGCGGCCTGCAGAGCGAGCACCTGGCCCCGGAGAAACTCTTCCACGAGCTCGAGCACAGCCACCTGCTGCTGATCGGCGGCAACTTCACCAATTGGCTGGCGCGCCTGTTCCTGCGCATGGCCAAGCGCCGGCGCCTGTCCGACCCGCGCGACGTGGGCGAGGTGCTGGCCGACGGCCACAGCGGCGCCGACCGCCGGCTGATGAGCTTCCTGCAGCAGGTAAGCGTGCGCACGCGCGTCTACGACGGCGCGGCCGAATTCGTGGACGAACTGCATCGGCGCTGGATGGCGCGCGCTACACCGGTGCGGCCCGGCGCCGCTGTGCGCAGCGACGAGCGCCGCCTGGCCACGGTGCTGTTCACCGACATCGTCAGCTCCACCGAGCTGGCGGTCCGACTGGGCGACCGGGCCTGGCGCGAGACCTTGCAGGGCTTCCTCCTGGTGACGCGTCGGCAGCTCGCGCTGCACCGCGGTCAGGAGGTGGACAACGCCGGCGACGGTGTGTTCGCGACCTTCGATGCACCGG
>JANPMR010000661.1:0-3220 GCA_031427055.1 Rubrivivax sp. | reverse complement strand
GCGAAAAGCAAAACGGGCACGCGATGGCGTGCCCGTTGTCTGGTGGCGTAGCGCCCCCGTGTCTAGGGTGGCGTCTTGCTGACGACCACACCCGGCAACCCGCCCAAGGGCCCGCGGTGCACGATCGGGCAGTTGAGCACCACGCGCGTTGCGGCCAGCTCCACCGCCCCCTGCTCGGCCGCGTCGAGCACCTCTTCTTCGGACGTCAGCAATCGGGGTGTGCGGCCCGCTCGCCAGGTCACGTTCACCTGTTGCCACAGCGGGCTGTAGGCGCGGTCCCGGTTCTGCGCGCCCATCGGCGCGGGCGCCGAGGCGAAGATGTTGCCCTGCTTAAAGTTGGCCACCACGTAGACCTTGTCGACCGACGACGCCTGCCCGGGTTGCTTCGGTGACGCGGGCAGCGCGTCGGCCAGGCGCGGCGCGTAGTTGGCAGACTTCGCCAGCGCCACCTCGGCGTCGGATACGTCGGTCGTCACGTAGAAAACCGCCTGGCCGTGGAACCAGCCGCTCCGCAGCGGCATCGTCACCGTCGATGGCGGCGCCTGCAGCGGCGCCGTCGTGCAAGCCACCAGCAAGGCGCTGGTTGCGAAGGCTGCCGCGGCGGCAGCCCTGCGCAGCAACGGCTGCGTTGTGGGGTACTGTTGCATGGCGCTGTCGGTCCGGTGGGTAAGTGTCAACGGGCAGCCGCGCGCCTATTGCGCGAACTTGTAGTCGGTCTTGGCCTTGCTGCGCAGGCCGTCCTGGTACTGCTGCAGCTTTTGCTGCGCCAGGCGCTGCAGGACCTGCGGCTTGACCTCGTCGAAGGGTGGGAACTGGGCTTCGCGGGTGTCCTCGAGCTTGATGATGTGCCAGCCGAACTGGCTCTTCACCGGCGTGGCGGTGGTCTCGCCCTTCTTCAGCGCGATCAGGGCCTGGCCGAACTCGGGTACATAGCTGTCGGGCTTGGCGAAATCGAGGTCACCGCCCTTGGCGCCCGAGCCCTTGTCGGTGCTGTGCTTCTTGGCCAGCTCGTCGAACTTGGCGCCGGCGATCAATTGCTTCAACAGCGACTTGGCTTCGTCTTCCTTTTCGACCAGGATGTGGCGGGCGCGGTACTCGGTGCCGGTGGCCTGGGCCTTGAACTTGTCGTACTCGACCTTGGCCTCGGCGTCGGTGGCCGGGTTCTTTTTCTGGTAGTCGGCGAACAGCTCGCGGATCAGGATGGTCTGGCGCGCCAGCTCCATCTGGTTGCGGTATTCGGCGCTGGCGGCGATGCCGCGTTTCTCGGCTTCCTGGGCGAAGATTTCGCGCAGCACCACCTCCTCGCGCGCTCGCGTTTCCAGCTCTGGCGTCACCGGCTGCTGCCCGCCACGGGTGGCTTGCTGCATCAGCAGGTCCAGCCGCGCCTTGGGCACCGCCTTGCCGTTGACGATGGCGACGTTCTGCGCTGCGGCACTGCCGGCAACGGCCAGCGCGAGAGCCAGCACGGCGAGGGTTTTCTGGGACATGGGGAGGTGCCTTTCGAGAGCGGGGGGGCGCACGCAGGGTGGCCGGAAGTAGAAAAGGATGGCGGGGAAGGTGCGCTCAGCGTGGCGGCTCGGCGGGGGTGCGGGCCTCGATGGCCAGCGCATGGATGCCCTCGGCGACGAGCGAGCGCAGGGCATCATACACAAGGCGATGGCTGGCCACGCGCGACAGTCCGGTGAACGCCAGGCTGGTCACCCGCACCGTGAAATGCCGGCCTTCCTTGGCGCCGGCATGGCCGGCGTGCAGGTGGCTGTCGTCCTGCACCTCGAGGGCGCTGGGTTGGAAGGCGGCGCGCAATGCGGCTTCAATGCGTTCGGCGGTGACGGTGATCATTGCGGTTCCTTGGCAGTTGGCTCGTCGGGCAGGTAGCGGCTCAGGTACAAGCCCTGCGCCACCGTGAACACCAGCATCAGGCCGATGCCGCCGAAGAGCTTGAAGTTGACCCAGGTGTCGGTGGCGAAGGTGTAGGCCACCCACAGGTTGAGCACACCCATCAGCGCGAAGAACGCCACCCAGGCCCAGTTCAGCCGATGCCAGACGGGCGGCGGCAGTTCGAGCTGCGCGCCGAGCAAGACCCGCAACAGGTTCTTGCCGAACAGCAGCGGGCCGAGCGCGAAGGCCGCGGCCATCACCCAGTACAGCAGCGTCGGCTTCCACTTGATGAAGGTCTCGCTGCGAAACCAGATCGTCAGGCCGCCGAGCACCACCACCAGGGCCAGGCTGACCCAGAGCATGGTGTCGACCTTGCGGTGGCGCAGTTTGAGCACCAGCACCTGGACCAGCGTGGCCACGATCACCACCACGGTGGCCAGCAGCACCGGGGCTTCGGCAGCCGCGACCAGGCCGCCCGAGACGAGGAAGCCGAAGTGCTCGGAGGCGAACGCGGCGGCCGCGTCCGGGTTGCTGCCGGCAACCTTGTAGGCGACGAAGAACAGGATGATCGGCAGGAAGTCGAAGAGCAGTTTCATTGCGGTTTGAAATCGATTGCCGCCGAGTTGATGCAGAAGCGCTCGCCGGTCGGTTCGGGGCCGTCGTCGAAGACATGGCCCAGGTGCGAGCCGCAGTGGTTGCAGCGCACTTCCACGCGCACGACGCCCAGGCTGGCGTCGGCCACGCGCTCTACCACCTCGCTGTTGATCGGCTGGAAGTAGCTCGGCCAGCCGCAGCCGGCATCGAACTTGGTCGCGGAGTCGAACAGCGGTGTGCCGCAGCCGACGCACAGGTACTTGCCGGCGTCGCTGTGGTCCCAGTACTTGCCGCTGAACGCTCGCTCGGTGGCGGCGTGGCGCGCCACGTCGTATTGCTTCGCATCGAGCTGGGCGCGCCACTCGGCGTCGGTCTTCTTCACCGCATAGCGCGGATCGTCGTGGGGGTGGGGCTTGGTCATGGTCACGATGAACAGGAGACTTCGATCTGGTGGGCCCAGGCGGGCGGGTGGTCGGCGTAGGCCGCGTGTTCGGCTTGTTCGTCGAACGGGCGCTCGAGAACTTGCAGCAACCGCGCGACTTCACTGAAGTCTCCTTGCTGCGCGCGCTCGATCGCGGTCTGGGCCAAGTGGTTGCGCAACACGAATTTCGGGTTGACGCGGTTCATGCGCGCGGCGCGCTCGGGCTCATTGCTGGCCTCGAGGGCCAGACGCGCGCGATAGCGCAGGGCCCAGGCGTCGAAGGCCTCGCGGTCGACGAAAACGTCGCGCGTGGCCGTATCGGGGCCG